>CAWVWU010000065.1:0-17821 GCA_963933925.1 uncultured Puniceicoccaceae bacterium | reverse complement strand
CTTCTTGAAAATCAGTACCTTGCGGCCACGACGATTTTCGATGATAGTAGCGTTAACTTTAGCTCCTTCAACGAAAGGATTGCCGAGCTTAAAGCCATCACCTTCACCGACAGTCAATACTTCGCTGATTTCCAGCTTAGCACCTGTTTCTGTTTCAGGATAGCGATTGAGGATGAGAACATCGCCCTCTTGGACTGTGTACTGCTTGCCGTGTGTTTGGATCGTTGCTTTCATGTGAAATAAAACCGCGTAATAAGGCCATCATGTTGATGAGAATCAATCTTTTTTCCAAGAAAAGATCATTTAATTGGACTTTAGGAGGGAATCGAAATGTTTTCCGGCCTGATTCATCCTATTTCGAGGGTTAAATTATGGATATTGAGAGGGTTCGCGAGTATTTTAATGATGCAAGTACGGTAGATTACTATGCTAAAGCCGTGGCGAATGTCGGATTGTGGGATTCTGAGGAGATTTTGTTCGAGCATTATATAAAGAGGAGTGATCGAATTTTGGATTTGGGATGCGGTGCGGGGCGCGTTGCGATGGGGTTGGCCCAATCGGGCTACCTCGATGTGGTAGGAGCGGATTTGGCGGAAGGTATGATTGAGGAGGCGAGGGAGATTGCCGCCTTCCTAGATTTGGATGTGACGTTTCGTAGGGAGGATGCGACGGACTTGTCTTCGGCGGAGGCAAGTTTCGATGCCGTCGTGTTTGCTTTTAATGGCTTGATGCAAATCCCGGGGAGGTCGAACCGCCTTCAGGCGATGCGAGAGGTGAGGCGTGTTTTAGAGCCCGGCGGCGTTTTTGTGTTCACCTGTTTGGACCGGGATTCGTTGATGTACCGCAAGGTTTTTGCGGATGAGGGAAATTTCGAGCATGCTGTCGGCGTGAATCCGGATCTGGTTGACTATGGGGATCGTCATTTCGAAACGGAGCATGGGACTACTTTTATGCACGTTCCCAATCGTGAAGAGGTTTTGACGATGGTGAATGAGGCCGGGTTTGAGCTTATTGAGGATCGGATGCGGAGTTCTCTTTCGCTTGAGTCGGAGGCGGTACGTGATTTCGCAGAGGATTGCCGTTTTTGGGTTTTGCGGAAGTAGGCGGTTGGGTCGGGCGTTTTTACCTGATTTTTGGCAGTTTACTTTTTATCTTTATTTAGTTTTTTGAGCAGCTCTCGCATTCGGCTGTGATTGCTTCGCTTTGTGTGTGGGGCGTAGACGGATCGAGTGCTTTTTTGGATGTCCTCCTTTGTTTTGGGGATAACGCTCGTAAGAATCTGCACTTCTGGGTTCTTTGGTTTTGAGGCTGCGGCGAGTGCGGCTGCTTCTGCTCTGGCTTTTTGGTCGGCTTCGATGCGAGCGATGGTTTCTAGGCGTCGATTTTCGCGTAAGTCCTCGGCTGCCTTTTTTTCTGCTAACACGGCACGGGCTTGAGCTTCCTGTGCAGCTTTTAGTTTTGTGTCTAGTGCCGCTTGTTCTTCGGCAGCACGTTGTGAGTGTTCTGCTTTTTTTGATTTTTCCTGTTCGATGGCTGCTTGCCGAGCTTTCTCAGCCTCTAGGGATTGGCGTTTTAATTCTTCTTCCTTGAGACGTTGTAGTGCGACGAGTCTCTCTTGTTCCTGTTTAGTTGCTAGGGCTTGTGCTTCTTGCACAGCCTTCTCTTGGGCTCTCTCGGCGGCAATGCGTTGAGCTTCGGCTTTTGCCTCTTCTTGGGCCTTGAGTCGTTTTCTCTCAATATCTTGTTCAGCTTGGATCTGCTGTTGCTGCCCAATAATTCGTTCTTGTTCGATTGCCTTTTCTTTCTCGGAGTTGGAGCAACCTTGGAGAAGAAGGATTGCGAGGCTGAGGGAGGCGGCTTTGGGCAAAATGTATTTCATTATCAAATGGCTCGTAACTGAAGGTCGGATTATGAAGCGTTGAGTTTGTACTATATAGAGTAAGAGGCAAGGAGGAGCTGGTTGTTATGTTGTGTCTTTAGGGAGATTGTTTGTTCCTGATGCTCTGAATGTTTTTCGTTTATTGAGTTCTGCAGGGCGGTGGAAAAGGCGATTTGTAGGCCTAATCCTCATTGTATGTAAAATACGTGATTTTCTGGCTTGATCTTGAAAACTAGTTGGGCACAGTTCCGACATTCCACTTCGGAGAGATGGCTGAGTGGTCGAAAGCAGCGGTTTGCTAAATCGCCGTACGGGTCATACCGTACCATGGGTTCAAATCCCATTCTCTCCGCCACTTTATAGGAAAGCCCTGTAGATTTCGATCTGCGGGGCTTTTTTTTGTGGATGGTGGTTTGGCGAAGAATTGGGGGTGATTGTTCTGGGCGTTGGTGATTTGTTGTTTTCCGTTATTTGAGGCATATTTTAGCGATGTCGCGGGCATTGCGAGAAACGGCTTGTCTGATTGGAGTATCGTTGTGCATCTTGAATCGTTTATATGGAAGACTCACCAAAGTTTGCGTTGAAGTCCTATGTTTTGGCTGGAATTGCTCGGTTGTTTGCAAAGACGCTAAGTGCTACTTATCGCATTGAGTGGGCAGGGGGGCGTGAGTTGCTGGACCGCTTAGATGGAGATAGTGAGCCGCATATTTTGTGTTTGTGGCATAACCGATTGGTGTTTTTCGGTATTTATCTTGAGAAACTTATCAAGCAAGGGGTGAAGATGACCTTGATGGTGAGTCTGTCTAAGGATGGTGAAGTGGGGACGATCTTCGGGAGACGAGCGGGTGCACAGGTGGTGCGTGGTTCCTCTTCTCGGGAGGGAACGAAGGGGTTGCGTGCTATGTATCGGGCTGTGGCAAAGGAGCGGCGTTCTATCTTTATACTGCCAGATGGTAGCAAGGGGCCGATCTACAAGGCAAAAGCCGGAGCGGTCGTGCTTTCGAAGATGACTGGGGCGTCGATGTTGCCAATCTCTTGGAGCGCGGATCGGTATTGGAGATTTGGTTCTTGGGATCGGATGATTTTGCCGAAGCCGTTTGCACGTGTTGTTTTAAGTGTGGGGGTTCCTATCTCTATAGATCGGAAGGCGGATTCTGAGACTCAAGAGGCCGTTCGAGTGGAATTAGAGGATAGTTTAAGTTCGATGCGTGAGACGACGGATCGCTATTTTGGAAATAAATCTGCGAGTAAGGAGGAGGGTAAATGAAGTTTAGACCTTGTATTGATCTTCGAAACGGGAGTGTTGTGCAAATTGTTGGGGGAACCTTGAGTGATACTAATAGCGATGCGGTTGCTACTAATTTTGTTTCCGAGAAGCCTTCCGAATATTATGCCGAGTTGTATAAGCGGGATTCCTTAACTGGGGGGCACGTGATTGCACTCGGCTCGGGGAATTCTGAAGCAGCTCGTCGGGCTTTGTCAGCCTATCCTGGTGGTCTGCAATATGGGGGTGGGGTGAATCTTGATAATGCAGTTGAGTTCTTGGATACGGGGGCGAGTCACGTGATCGTAACTTCGTTTGTTTTTAAGGAGGGGCATATCGACTATGATCGTTTGAAGGCTCTTGTGGAATTGGTCGGGAAGGATCGTTTGGTTCTGGATCTCAGTTGTCGGAAGCGTGATGGCCAGTATTGGGTGGTTACAGATCGTTGGCAGAACTTTACTGAGTTGGCGGTTACTCGGGATACGCTTTGTCGTTTGTCGGGGAGCTGCGATGAATTCCTTGTGCACGGTGTCGATGTTGAGGGCCATATGTCGGGCATCGAGGACGAGCTTGTTGAGTTTCTCGGGAGAGAATCTCCGATTCCGGTTACTTATGCGGGTGGTGCTCGTTCGCTTGATGATATGGAGCGTGTGAATGAGTTGGGAGGCGGTCGAGTTGATCTGACGATTGGGAGTGCTTTGGATATCTTTGGGGGCGGAACATCGTACAGCTCTGTGGTTGATTGGAAATCGTGTTAATTACGTTGTAATTTATTTATGGATAAAAAGACCTTATCATCCTTTCCTTTTCATGTAATGACCAAGCCGATTGGTCCTATATGTAATCTCGATTGTAAGTATTGTTTCTATTTGGAGAAAGAGGAGCTCTATAAGGGAGAGGGAAAATGGCGGATGGCTCCTGAGTTGTTGGAGTCGTATGTGAAGCAGTATATTGAGGCACAGCCTACTAATGAAGTTAGCTTTGCGTGGCAGGGTGGGGAACCCACTTTGCTCGGGGTGGACTTTTTTAGACGTGTCGTGGAACTTCAGAAGAAGTATGCGAATGGCAAGGTGATCGATAATGCCTTTCAAACGAATGCTACTCTTCTTGATGATGACTGGGCCTTGTTCTTTAAGGAAAATGATTTTCTTGTCGGCGTGAGTATTGATGGGCCCAAGGAGGTTCACGATCATTACCGTGTGGATAAGTCAGGTGGGTCTTCCTTTGATCGGGTTATGGCGGGGATCAAGGTTTTGCAGAAGCATGACGTTCGGTTTAATACGTTGACGTGTGTGAATCGTGTTGTTTCGAAAAAACCACTTGAGGTGTATCGATTTCTTAAGGGCATCGGGAGCAGCTTTATGCAGTTTATTCCAATCGTCGAACGCCGCCCAGGGAAGCAGGCGAAGGAGTGGGGGCTTGAGTTAGCCTGTCCGGAAGACTCGGGGATTGATGATGACGATTTGCCCGTTACGAGTTGGAGCGTGCGGCCAAAGGATTTTGGGGATTTTTATACTAAGATTTTTGACCGTTGGGTGCAGAAGGATGTTGGAAAAATTTATATCCAGCTTGTTGAGACGGCGTTTACGAAGTGGATAGGTGTTCCCGGTGGGATATGCGTTCACAATGAAACGTGTGGGTCGGCATTGGCTGTAGAGCACAATGGGGACATGTATAGCTGCGATCATTTCGTGTATCCGCAGTATCGATTAGGAAACATAAAGGATACTCCAATGGCGGAGATGGTTCAAAGTCCGGCTCAGAAGAAGTTCGGTTTGGATAAGCGTGATCGGTTGCCGCAATATTGTCGAGATTGCGAAGTGCGTTTTATTTGCCATGGAGCCTGTCCGAAAGATCGATTTTTGAAGACTCCGGATGGAGAGTCAGGGCTGCACTATTTATGTGCGGGATACCGTGCGTTCTTCAATCACATGACGCCTGTAATGCGTGAAATGACGCGTTTGTATCGTAATAAGGCGTCACCAGCTGGGGTGATGGAGCTTGTTAAGGGGAAGAAGATCGAAGGGTATCGCCCGGGGAAGAAGTGAGACGATAGGATCACTACTATTTCGCTTTTTGCTGTTTTCGAAGGTTGAGAGCTGCGGCCCGGATTGGGGGAGGTATCACATGGGTCTGCCCCTAGGGGTTGATCTGGATTTTAATAGTACAGTCTATTGTGAACCTCCTCATGGAATATGCCCCGAGGGCGGTGATTATGCCCGAATTGCGGAACTTTCCCAGCTAGATGGACCCCTCCAGTGCCGTTAATCGACTTTATTTGATCTGTTGGTTTGAACGCTTTGAGTGTTTCTTGTTGTGGAGAACCTCTTTTCAGGACTTCTTAGAAAAATGTGGGGATTCCAATGGGTGTTGTCTTCTTTGATTTGAAGGTTAGGTCGTGTCCTTAAAAGGAGGTGTTTGGGAAGCGTTGGAGCCCTTTCGTAGATGGTTTTTGGGTATTTGTTCGTATTTGGGCACAAAAAAACCGCTCTATTACGAGCGGTTTTAAAGAAAATGGCTGCCCCGGTAGGATTCGAACCTACGACCAAGTGATTAACAGTCACCTGCTCTACCACTGAGCTACAGGGCAGTGATGACGCAGAAAAAGGCTTTAGATTTTACGTTTGTCAACTCTTTGATGAAACTTTTTGTAGAAAAATATAAGTTGACGAAACTTTTGATTGATTTTCTTAGAGCCCCCCCTACTTTACACCGCTTCTCGCATTCCTATAAGGGCATGTGGTTATTTGAATTTAAGATCATGAAACAGCTAACAATCAACGCATCAGCCCGCAACGAAATTGGATCAGCCGCATCACGACGTCTTCGTCACGATGGTAAGGTACCCGTCATAGCCTATGGTAACAGCAAGGAGCCAACGAATCTTTATGTTGATGCTTCTGAGTTACGCCGTACGCTTAAGGCTATCGGTAATAGCACTCCAATCGTTCAGCTTGCTGAAGCGGGAGGAGAGACTAAGACATCTATTATACAAGATGTTCAACGTCACCCGATTACTGATAAGTACATCCACGTCGATTTTCAACAAGTGGGAGCTGATGATATGGTGGCAATTTCAATTCCTGTTCACCCAGTCGGTGAGTGCAGTGGCGTAAAGAATGAAGGTGGTACGTTGGAGTTCGTTCTTCACACCGTTCACGTTCGTTGTTTGCTCAAGGACATCCCTGAGTTCATCAACGTTGATGTTGAAGCACTCATTGTTGGTGATTCTTTGCACATTAAGCAGTTGGCACCAATTGATGGGGTGGCTTTCCTTGATCACCCTGAGCAGCCGGTTTTCTCGGTCGCTAAATAATTAATCCTTTCCGGACGAGTCGTTCCTCATGCGGAGCGGCTCGTCTTTTTGTTCTTTAACATTTCCTAGTATCGAATCCATGAGCTATCGTTTGATCGTAGGCCTTGGGAATCCCGGAGCAGAGTATGACCGTACGCGTCATAACATTGGTTTCCGGGTTCTTGACGCGTTCGCACATCAAGTGGGAGCTGAGCCCTGGAAGCGTGAACGTTCTTTTAAAGGTGAACTTTCCTTCTATATAAATAGAGAAGGGGAGAAGGTCATCTTGTTTAAGCCCGGTGCATTTATGAATGCGAGCGGAGTTTATACTCAGAAGGTGTCGAGTTTCTTTAAAATTCCACCGGTCGAGATGATCGTGATTTACGATGAGATAAACCTCAACGTGGGAGAGCAAAAGGTGAGCATTCGAGGGAGTGCAGGCGGGCACAATGGTGTGGCCGATATTCTGCAACGAATTCCCCCTGTGTTTACTCGATTAAGAATAGGAGTTGGTCCAAAGACTATTAAAGAAATGGATTTGGCCGACTTCGTACTAGGAAAATTTCGTGAAGACGAAGAATCTCAAATAAGTGCCTCGATGGATGGTTTTCTAGAAAGTCTGAAACGACTAACTGAAGACGGCTCTGAAAAGGCCATGATACATATTAATAGACGAACTAAGAAAAATGACAGCAACCAAGAATAACTACAAACTTACTTTTATCCTCGATTTGCGTGATCGCGAAGAGGGTGTTGGTGAACTCATCGAAGGCTTGAAAAACGAAATCGAAGCAGTAGGCGGCGAAGTTTCCAAGGTTGAAGATATGGGCAAGCAAGACTTCGCTCGTGCAGCAGACCACCGTTACGTGGCTGGTCAGTACGTTCAATTGGACGTAGCGGGAGCCAATGAGTTTCCAGCGGTTCTTTGGGAAAAGCTTCGTTTGAACAAATTGGTATCGCACAAGATGATTCAAAAGGCTTAATTGCCTTTTAATTATCTACCCCAATTGATCTATGCCCAACTTCAATAAAGTCCATCTAATGGGAAATCTCACTCGAGATCCCGAGCTTCGTATGACGCCAAAAGGCACTCCAGTGTGTGCTTTTGGAATGGCGATCAATCGCACCTTTAGGGGAGCGGATGACGAAAAGCACGAAGAGACGACTTTTGTAGATGTTGAGGCCTGGGGAAAACAAGCCGAAATCATTTCCAAGTATGTGGTTAAGGGCGGTCCTTTGTTCGTCGAGGGGCGACTCAAGCTCGATTCGTGGGAATCTAAAGAAGGCGAGAAGCGTAGTAAGCTTAAGGTTGTAGTGGAAAATATGCAGCTTTTAGGTGGTGGACGTGGATCAGAAGGAGGAAGCACACCGCGTTCTTCTTCTAATGTTGAGCAGCACGCTCCGCAGCCGAGTGGGGGAAGTTCTTCTGCTCCGGCCTCAAAATCGGAAGACATCGAAGAAGATGTTCCCTTTTGATTTTTTTGAAAAACAATTAGAATTTAAAAAGAAAACAAGGTACTAAAATGGCAACTAGCGAAATTTTACTCATCGAGCCGATTGACGGACTCGGATCTGAAGGAGACCAAGTGGTCGTAAAAGCGGGCTTTGCTCGCAACTTTCTTCTTCCTACGAAGAAGGCAGTTCCTGTCACTCGTGCGAACCGCAAGCAAGTAGAGGCTCTTAAGGCTCGTCGTGCTTCTCGTGAAGCAAAGAACTTGGATGATGCTAAGTTCCTCGCTGAAAAGGTTTCTGCAACAACTTTTGCGATCGCGGTTAAGACTGGTGATTCAGGAAAGATGTTCGGAGCGGTTACAGCTGCTAACGTATTTGAAAAGATTCAAGAAGCTGGATTGGGCATCGACAAGAAGCTCGTTCACTTGCCAGCTCCTATTAAGGAACTGGGAAAGCACACGATTTCTATCAAGTTGCATGCTGATGTTGAGGCTGAATTGAGCTTCGACGTTGTATCGGAAAATATTATTTCAGAAGAAACTGACGAAGCGACTTCCGCTGAGTAGTTGGTTCTTATTGATAGCGTACGGCTTCCCTAATTCGGCGAAATATGCCCAGCAAGTCATTTAAGAAAAAGGCCCCGTCCGTTAACGAATCATTAAGCTCGGTAGCTGAAGTTGCTACCGGGCGTTCTTTGCCGCACAGTCTTGAGTCTGAACAAGGATTGCTTGCGTGTTGTTTGCTTGATCCGGCTGAGATTATTTCTCGTTGCCAGGCACAGAAACTTCCGGCTGAAGCCTTCTATAGTTCTGCGAATGAGACTATTTTTTCCACCTGCTGTGCAGCTTTCGAAGAGCATAACATGCTCGATGGCACGATATTGGCTCAAGAATTGGTCAATGCAGGTAAGCTTCAGGAAATTGGTGGACCGCTTTACATCAATGATCTGATTTCTCAGATCGAGACGACCGCTCATGCGAACTACTTTATTGATGTTGTTCGTGAGAAGTATTTGTTGCGTCGCTTGATTCATACCGCAACGCGTGCTGTGCAACGTTGTTACGAACCGCGACAAGACGGTGGTCTTGAGGTCTTTATTGATGATATCGAAAAAGAGATTTTTGCGATTAGCGATGATCGGCTGAGTGATACGTCGCAACCCATTAGTAAATCCGTTGATGAAGCGGTGCGTTTGGTTCAGAAGCTTTTGAAGGGAAAGGGCGATGTCAGTGGCCTTTCCTCTGGGTTTATCGATTTGGATAAGATGACTCATGGTCTGCATCCGCAGGAAATGATTATTTTGGCAGCTCGTCCTTCGATGGGTAAAACGAGTTTGGCTCTGAATATCGCGGATGCTGTGGCTATCCCGACTAATCCGAAGCAAAAACCGGCGGGGGTACTTATTTTCAGTTTAGAAATGGGTGCAGATCAACTCGCAATGCGTCTATTAACTGGACGAGCACGTGTGAGCTCCCAGCGATTGCGTGAAGGTTTCGTCAATGCGGAGGAGCAGCAACGGCTCGCTCTTGCGGCGAAGCAATTGAAAGAAGCCTGTATTTGGATCGATGATTCGGGTATGATTACGATTAATCAGCTTCGTGCGATTGCTCGAAGAATATGGGCACGTAATGAGGGGATGGGGTTGATATGTATCGATTATCTTCAATTGATTTCGGGAACGGACCCTAAAATTCAGCGTGAGCAACAGATTGCTGAAATTTCTCGTGGATTAAAATCGTTAGCGAAGGAACTGAATGTCCCGATCATTGTTCTAAGTCAGCTTAATCGTGACTCTGAAAAAGAAAAACGGCAACCAAAGCTATCAGATCTGCGTGAATCAGGTTCGATTGAGCAAGATGCGGATTTGGTTATGCTACTGGCTCGACCAAAAGATGCCGGTGATGATTTTTCAGTTGCGGCCGATAGAGCAGACCTGATTATTGCCAAGCATCGTAATGGTGCCGTTGGTGAAATAAAATTAAACTTCATAAAAGAAATTACCCGCTTTGAAAATTGTACGGAATAACCTAATCCGCTTCTTCGCTTTATTCGTCGTTTTTTCCTCGATAGGAATTGTCGGACTTTCTGCTCAAGATGGAGTTGAGGCGGAAGCCCCGAAGCCACCAAGTATTCGGAACGTATTGATTAACTTTACGGGACTTTCTAATGTTAACGAAGAGGTTGTCCGAGCAAATATGTCGATCCGCGAGGGGAAGATTTTTGACCAAGTGGCCCTCGACCGTGATATACGTTCTCTCTATAGAACGCGGTTATTCGAGTTTATTGAGGTTCGACTAAAGCCGATAAGCGATGAGGTGGTTGATGTTATTTTTGATATTCGTCCTAAATTTAGAATATCGTCAGTGAATTTTGAGGGTAATGATCATATTATTGACCGTTATTTGGAGAATAAAGTCGAAGTTAAGGTAAACCAGGTACTTAACGAGCGTTTAGTAAAATCGGATACGGAGATCATAAAGGAGCTCTATCTTAAAAAGGGATACTTCAAGGTGCGGGTTGACTATCAAGTTGATCGTAATCCCGGTACTGGTTACGGAAATGTAACTTATAGGATTACTGAAGGACGGAAATTTAAGATTCGTCGGATTGTTTTTGAAGGAAACGATACGCTTAAGAAGCGCAAGATCAAGAGTCGGATGAAAACGAAGCGTTGGAGCTTCTTGTCTGTTTTGACGGGAACCGGTAAGTACTCTGCTGACCAGTTTGAAGATGATCTAGAGAATGTGCGCGATTTGTATCGAATTGAAGGGTTTTTGGATGTTGGTATCGATCCTGCAACTGTTGAATTTTCGTATCCCTCGAAGAAGCGGATGCAAATTACTATCAATATTGACGAGGGGAAACGATACAAAGTTGGGTCGATATCGTTTGAGGATAATGAATTATATTCACAGCAGATCCTTCAATTACTTTTGCGTGTTCGGCCGGGGACAACATATAGGCCGGAAGAAATTGATAAGGATGTTGAGGCGGTAGAAAATTTCTACGGTCAGTTGGGATATATGGAGACTCGTGTTCGTTTGGAGCGTGTTCCCAATATGGAGACTGGTGATATTGATTTGATTTATAAGGTATACGAAAGTGAAAAATACCTCGTCGAGTCTGTTGAAATCGAAGGGAACTCCAAGACAAAGAGTACCGTTATTGTTCGTGAATTGGCTCTGGGACCAGGAAGTACTTTTGATAGTGTGCGCATGGATTCGAGTCGTATGCGTTTGGAAAATACACGCTTTTTTGAAGATCCGAACGTGACGTCGATGTCTACTAATATTCCAGGGCGGAAGCATCTTCGAATATCCGTTCATGAGGGACGTACAGGGAATTTCTCTTTTGGTGCGGGTTTTAGTTCTTTAGAGAAGGCGACGTTTTTTGTCGAGTTGACGCAATCTAACTTTGATTTGTTTAACTGGAAAGGTGCCTTTCAGGGCGATGGGCAGAAATTTCGCTTACGTGCACAGATCGGGTCTTATTCACAACAAATTATGCTTTCATTTGAAGAGCCTTGGTTGTTTGAAAGGCGCTTAACGTTTGGTTTTTCGATTTTCGATACGAGTAGTAGTTATGACTACGGATATCAGGATGTTGAGAATATTCAGCGTGGTTTTGAAATCTACTTGAGGCGCCGTTTGATCGAACTGGTTGAAGCGAGAATTGCATATGGACTAACGGATCAACAATATAATATAGATGTAGCACCTACTCCTATTTTTGATGGTCCGGCTATTGGGGATCCGAATACAGAAAATGGTAACCCTAAGGCGGGTGGTTTGCTCTTTAACGAACAAAACGAATATAGTCGTTTGTATCAAAGTATCGGTCTCACCTCTCGGTTGAATTTGAACTTACGTCGTGATACTCGTGATCGCTTACTCAATACATTTAGAGGGGCTCGTTATGAACTCGACCTTACTTATGCTGGGGATTTTCTTGGGGGAGATTTTGATTATTTGAAGGCTGAAACACGCAACCTATACTATTTTCCACTTACGGTTAAGCATACGCAGACTATCGAGTTTTTGTTGCGTGCTGGAACAATAACCAACATCAACGGAGGAACAGTGATTCCGTTTGAACAACTGTTCTTTCTCGGTGGACCGGATACATTACGTGGCTTTGAGTATCGTGATGTTGGGCCAAAGAATCAATTTGGACAGCCTATCGGGGGGAAGTCTTATGGTATGGTTGGAGCTGAGTATTCAATTGGTTTTACCGAAGGATTCCGAGGGGCAATTTTCTATGATGGAGGGATGGTCAATTCTCCGATTGCTGATTTTAGCCTAGATAAGTACTGGGCCGATAATTATGGCTTTGGTCTACGTATTTCTGTGATGGGAACGCCGTTGAGATTGGATTATGGCATTCCCTTGACTAGCGACGAATCCAATGACAATGGTTCGCAATTCAATTTTTCTTTTGGCGGCAGATTTTAGTCGTCGACCCTAATTAAACCTAAAAATAAATGATTCGTATTAAATCACTCCTCGCATTCTTCGGAATTTTGGCAATTTCAAGCACAGCAGTATTCAGTGCTGAGCCAGTTATTGTTACAGTAAATGTAGCCCGTATTACTGAGGCATATTACAAGGTTCAGGATTTTTATGCTGAGCTTCAGGGAAGCGAAGAGCAGGTTAAGGGTAAGGTAGAGGAAATGCAGAAGCAGGGCGAAGCCCTTGTTCTTGATTATCAAGAACTTGCTGAACAGGCTCAAAGTGACATTTTGACTGAAGAGGCTCGTAAAGAAGCTCAAGATGCTGCGATGGAAATCGGTCAGCAGATTCAGGAAAAAGAAGGGCAAATGCGTCAGTTCCTACAACAGGTTCAGCAAACGATTCAAACCCGTGAGCAGAATCAGATGAGCATTTTTATTAAAGAAATTAAGGATATTATTGATGTTGTGACCGAGGAAAAGGGTGCAACTCTCGTGCTTGATGTGAGTGGAGCGAGCCGTAGTGGTCTTCCTATCGTAATCAGTTCTGACCCATCATATGATGTTTCAGATCTCGTTATTGAACGCTTAAATGCAGATAAGCCTGTTGAAGAAGAGGTCGAAGCAGCAGTCTCTGAAGCTGAATAGTTTTTTCGAATTTTAAAATAACTTTTGCCTCATCGATTTAATCGGTGAGGCTTTTTTTGTTTTATGATTCGCGTTTTTGTAGTGGGTTCAATTTTGTATCGCTTGAATGGAGTTTGTTATCCCGATCGATGAAGTCCGTGCGCTGAGTGAGGCGTCTTCGGAAAAAGGAATTAGTCACAGTGATGTGATTCGTGGGGTCGCGACGTTAAAGGAAGCCCAAAAAGGGGATTTGTCCTTTTTGAGTTTGGCAAAATATAAGTCCGAATTGGCTTCTACGAAGGCATCAGTGGTTATTGTTCCTGAGGGAATGGATATTGAACCGGTCGAGGGACAGTTGGTATTGTTTGCAGAGCGTCCATCTCTTGCTTTGGCGAAAGTGTGTGAGTTTATTTCTCGTCAGATGTGGGTTCGGGAACCGAGTGGCGTTCACGCAAGTTCGATTGTTCATCCAGATGCGGAGATTGATCCCGATTCTTATATCGGACCATTTTGTGTTGTTGAGTCTGGAGCACGAATCGCGAAGGGAGTTCAATTGCATGCATCATGCCTTGTCGGTAAGAATGCCACGATCGGTGAGGATTCGTGGTTGTTTGGTAGAGTCACTTTAGAACGAGATACCGTTCTCGGTAAGCGTGTTATGATTCATTCGGGAGCGGTTATCGGTTCAGATGGATTTGGCTACGAGCAGACGCCAACGGGAATTATGAAAGTTCCTCAAGTTGGCAATGTAGAGGTGGGCGACGATGTTGAGATCGGAGCGAATACAACGATTGACCGAGGTCGTGTTGGGCCGAGTCGAATTGGAAACGGTACTAAAATCGATAACCAGGTGCAACTTGGTCACAATTGTCAGATCGGCAACTATTGCATTTTGTGTGCACAGGTTGGGTTGGCGGGTAGTACTGTCCTAGAGGATTTTGTAGTAATGGGTGGGCGTTCAGGTGCGGCTGGTCACTTGACGATTGGTAAGGGTGCACAACTCGCTGGATGTGCTGTGGCCTTCTCTGATGTAGAAGGCGGCAAAAAGTATGGTGGAAATCCGGCTTTACCCCTTAATGCTTACCATAGAGTGGTGGCTGTCACTCGAAAATTGCCAGAATTGGCAAAGCGTTTGCAGTGTGTCGAATCGCAACTATTAAGCGGTGATAAGTAGGGTGGAAACTTTGAAAACCCAGTAACATTTTTTACTTTAGAATTGATGCGATCAAACAATCTTAAAATTTTTTCAGGGAATTCTAATATCCCTCTCGCTCAGGAAATCTGCGAATTCATAGATGTGCCTTTGGGGGATGCGACTGTGACTAGTTTTCCCGACGGAGAATCTTTTGTTCAGATCAATGAGAATATCCGCGGGAGTGATGTGTATATCATCCAGTCGATCTGCCCTCCTTGTAACCATCATTTGATGGAGTTGTTGATTATGATCGATGCCGCTCGACGTGCTTCGGCAGATCGTATTACGGCGGTTATTCCTTTTTACGCTTATGCTCGTCAGGATCGTAAGGACCAACCCCGTGTACCGATAACTGCAAAGTTAGTTGCTAATTTACTTGTGGCAGCTGGAGCACATCGCGTGGTTGCTATTGATCTTCATGCTGGGCAAATCCAAGGGTTTTTCGATATTCCAGTGGATCACTTGTACGCTTTTTCGGTACTGCATGAATATATCATAAAGAAGGATCTTAAGAATTTGGTGACAATGTCAGCAGATCTGGGCGGCGTAAAAATGGCCGATGCCTATGCACGGGCATTGAAAAGTGGACTCGGGTTCGTTGCTAAGAAACGTTATAGCGGAACTCAGGTTGAGGCGACCAATGTGGTAGGAGACGTGGAGGGGTGCGATGTATTGCTCGTGGATGACATGACAGAGACGGCGGGAACATTACACGCGGCGGCTAAGATTATAAAGGAGCACGGCGCTCGACGAATCATTGCCGCAGTGACTCATGCTAATTTGCAGGAAATGGCCTATGAGCGATTGAAGGATAGTTGTATTGATGAGTTGGTTGTCACGAATACAATTCCTGTTGAAACGCGAGATTTGCCGGTGACTGTTTTAAGTGTAGCGTCGTTGTTAGGCGAAGCCATTGTTAGGATTAGCAATAATGAGAGCGTAACGAGTTTGTTTCGAGTGAAGGGGTTCTAGTTTTTCTTAGAGTTAAGAGAGAATTGGGAAACTTTCGATTGGTTAAGTTGTCAGAGGGCCTAAGTAATTATGAAGAAAATCTGTTCCTTATTGTTTTGTTTATCATTAATTCCGATTGTCTGGGCCTCAGAGGAGGTGAGTGTAGACGATCTTGTGACACGTGATGTCAGTGAGTTGGATCGTTCACCTCGCGGCGATGTAGTGAGTTACTCGAACTCATTGAGTGATGTTCGTGGGGCTGTCGTTGCGGTTATTTCAAAAATGACAGTGAGCGAGAGTAACCCATTGATGAGACGTTTTTCACCGCCTTCTCCACATCAGTCTCAGGGAATGGGATCGGGTGTGATTGTAACGGAGAATGGTTATATTCTCACGAACAACCATGTGGTTGAAGGGGCTGATGAAATTAGCATTCGATTGGAAGATGGTAGGGAATTCGAGGCGACGTTAGTGGGTACTGATCCGCGTTCTGATATTGCCATCGTAAAGGTTGAAGGCGAGGGCTTACCGACTGCAGTGATCGCGGATAGTGATAAGATCGAAGTTGGGGATGTTGTATTCGCAATCGGAAATCCTTTGGGGGTCGGTCAGACCGCTACAATGGGTATTGTTTCGGCGAAGGGACGCAGCGACCTTCAAATGATTGAAGGCGGCTATGAGAATTTTATTCAAACCGATGCTTCGATTAATCGAGGAAATTCGGGAGGAGCTCTGGTAGATGCCTTGGGGCGTTTGATCGGGATAAATACTATGATTTTGACCGATGGTCGGACGACAGGAAATATTGGAATTGGTTTTGCTGTTCCGAGTAATCTGGCTCATCATGTGTTGACAGATATTGTTGAGAAGGGGGTGGTTTCGCGTGGTTTCTTAGGTGTGAGTATTCAGGCATTGGATGCCGATTTAGCTAGAGAATTTGGTTTGTCCGACTCGAGGGGTGTTTTGATCAAGGAGGTGACTGTAGATAGTCCGGCAGATCGAGCCGGTATGTTTGCAAGAGATATCATTGTGGGAGTCGATGGCGAACAGATTGATTCTCCGGGCGATTTGAAAATGACGATTGGGACCAAGGGGCCTGGAACTGAAGTGTCATTGGAGATTTTTCGTGATGGGAAGGCCATGACCCTGACTGCCACTTTGATGGATCTGAATGCGTCTAATGAAATTGTAGCGGCTCAGTCTGGGTCTTTTCTAGAGGGGGTTACTGTTTCTGCTGCAACCGATGAGTTGAGGGAAAAGTACGGGATCGATGCTGACTTCGACGGAATTGTAGTGACGCAGGTTGATCCTGAAAGTCGTTATTCGAATGTCCTGGCGGAAGGCGTTGCTATCATGAAAATCAATGGCGAGTCGATTTCGAGTGTCGCCGCTGCTGTTAAGGCTACGGCCGGGCAAGAGCGAATTGGCTTGGTGATTATTTATAAGAGCATTTATCGATACATCGATCTTGAGTTGAAGTAATTCGGTTTATGATTTTTGAGAAGGCTCGGTGGCGATCAGCTGTCGGGCCTTTCTCATTTTGTGACGATAGGTAATATTGACAGTCCGACTGATGTTGGACTTGTTCATTGTTTAGTTCGAAGGGAAGAATGAGAACGTTGAAGAGGCAGGGAGGAAAAGGGCGTGAGATCGCTGGAGTGCAAATGGCTCCGATGATTGATATGGTGTTCTTGCTTTTGGTTTTTTTTATGTGCGTGAGTTCTATTTCCCAAGCGGGGTTGCAGATCGAAGTGGATTTGGCCGAGTCGGATAGAAGCGAGGTTCCTGAGGATCTTTCAAATCGCGTGATGGTTTCGATAGATTCTGAGGGGCGAGTATTTCTTAACGCACAATTGATGGAGGATGGTCAATTGATGGGGGAGCTCGAAAAGGCAGTTTCGTCTTCGGAATCCCTTAAGCTTAATATTCGTGCCGATCGCAGTGTTCATTATTCGGATGTGAGAGAGGTTATGAAAGTTGCGGCGGGAATCGGTATTTCAGAAATCGTCTATGCGACGCATCAGAGGTAGTTCATATTAGTTATGTCTAGAATGTTTAAACGGTCAAAAGGTCAGGGGACGACGGAGCTTCCAATCGCTCCCCTTATTGATGTCGTTTTTCTCCTGTTGATGTATTTTATGCTGAGCTCGACGATCCAGAAACAAGAGGCTGATCTGAGCTTTTCTCTTCCGGGTTCCGTGAGTTCTGAAGTGGCAATGAAATTGCCGGATGAGCAGATTATTGAGATCCGGGCTGATGGTCAGGCGGTTTTAAATGAATTCGCTTACGATTCGCCTTCGGATTCTAGTTATGTTGAATTGGCGAGTATGCTGAGTCGGTTTCGTGAGAATTGTGAAGCAGGGAAGGTTGACGCTCGAGTGACCTTGTCACCAGATGACGACACGATACATGAGTCTATTGTAAAGGTTATGGATGCCTGTGCCCTTGCTGGTATTGAGGGTGTGCAGTTTGCGAGTAAGGCCGAGTTTTAAAGAAGTCCCCTAAGGAATGTTGTGTTCTCTCCTAATTAGGAGATTCTTTAGAGACTGTTTAATAAGTCCGTTTCGTTCGCCTTCTCGTTCTTTTTGATTTCAAAATTCATTTCCTCACTTCGCAATACCCTCCGGGTATTCCTAAGATCGAAAGCTGTATATTGAATTGTTTCGTCACTTCATTCCTCAAGTGTCTCCCGCATGCGGGATCGGTACAAA
>CAWVWU010000064.1:0-17918 GCA_963933925.1 uncultured Puniceicoccaceae bacterium | reverse complement strand
TCGGTTATCTATCCAACTAAGCCACCTGTCCAGTTTTCGGGGTCCACTTCACTATTCACAACGTTTACGAAAAGGGGAATCACTCAATTGAATGATTCCCTTTTTAAGAAGATTTTCACGAACGGACAAAGGTCTCACTCGCAACAAACTGTAGGACTGGGCAATTAAAGCATCGTTCCACGGGAAGAAACTTCCCCATGAAAGGCTTCATGCAAACGCTTCGTAATCGGTCCTGGCTTACCGGAACCAATTTCACGACTATCGAGCTTAACTACCGGAATCACCTCCGCGGCTGTCCCTGTCAAGAAACACTCGTCCGCATTCCAGATATCATAACGGGTCAGATTCTTTTCGCTCATCTCAAGCTCCAACGATTTCGCTAATTCCATGACCGCCTGACGCGTAATCCCGCGCAATGCCCCATTAGCAGCGTCCGGTGTGTACAACTTGCCCTTATGGACAATAAAAAGATTATCTCCCGTACACTCCGCCACATACCCACTATCATTCAACATGATGGCCTCAAGAGCACCATATTGAGCAGCCTCCATCTTCGCCATGATGTTGTTCAAATAATTTAACGACTTAACCCCCGGATCCAAAGAAGCCGGACCAATGCGACGTGTCGGTACGGTCACGATTGAAAGTCCATTCGTGTAGTGTTCCTCAGGATAGAGGCTGATAGTATCGGCGATGATAATAACCCCAGGCTTCGTACAAGAGTCAGGCGACAAACCAAGATTACCCACACCGCGGGTGATGATCAGACGAATGTAACCATTAGAGATCTGATTCTGACGGCAAGATTCACAAACCGCCTCAGACAACTCTTCCATCGTCATCGGAATCTTCAAAAGAATCGCTTTCGCCGAATAAAACAGACGCTCCAAATGCTCTTCCAAACGGTAGACACAATTGTTGTACACACGAATTCCCTCAAAAATGCCGTCCCCATAAAGAAGACCATGATCGAATACCGACACCTTCGCCTCGCTCTTGTCTACAAATTTACCGTCTAGAAAGATTTTCATCGCGCCTATAAGTGAAGAGGAGACTTGCGCTTGCAAAGCAAAATTTTGGCCATACCCACAATTTGTTGCTTCCCAACACTCTAAGCATCCAACAGCCCCTCACCCCTAAACAAACCATCAGGCTTTCCCCTACAGAAACATAAGCCCAGACCCGCTTCCCCCCAACATCGCCAAATCCAACTTGCGAAAACGATGCTAAAAGCATTCTGTTTCTAATATCCCAAACTCTACCACCTTATATAACATGAAACATCTTAAATCTATTTCAAAAAACCAGCGTCAAGCAAAGGAAGGCTTCACACTGATCGAACTGCTCACGGTAATCGCTATTATCGCAATTCTTTCTGCCATCCTGATCCCAACTGTTGGTCAGATGAGAGAGACCGCTGTTAAAACAGCAGACGTTTCCAAGTTGAGACAAATTAGCTCAGCATCGCTTATTTTTGCGAAGGATAATCGAGAGAAGCTTGTTAGCGATACGAACTCTGTACTCTCCACTGGCGTAATCACAAATACGGCAACTGGCACAGATCTGATAGATGTTGCAGCAACACTTGCGGTCGCTGCTGGTCTAAACGACGTATCAGCATGGACCAGTGATCGAGACCCTATTGCAGATCTCCCAACCGGAGCTATTGTTACAAAATCAAATGCGACTCCGGCAGTTTACACAATAGACACAAACAATAATTTGTTAGGAAGACTATCCTTTGATTATGTTGTTAATCTCAATATGAGCACACCTTCCACTGCCCCCTTAGCATTCACAAGACAAACCACCGCAGGTTCTTCGTCTTGGGGCACAGGTGACCCTTATTTAGGTAAAGGCGGTCATATTGTTTTTGTAGGAGGAAACGTTCAATGGTACGGAGACCTAACAGGTAATCTGGTAGACGGTGGAGGCAACACCGTAAACGACTTAACGTCATCGCTTACCCAACTTACAGGAGCCGCGATATACAACAACGTTGTTGTTGAAGATACAAGCGGAGGTTAAGCACAAAAGCTCCAAAGGATTTCCCAAAGCCCAACTCCTCACGGAGTTGGGCTTTCTTGTGTCTATTTCTTAGTCACAACAGCCGACTTCCGATTCGGATACACCGTCGTACAAATCCCACACGTCGTCCCATCGCAACCCCGAGCCGAACAATGCTCGCGCCCATAAAAGATAATCTGCAAATGCAGCTTATTCCACCGCTCCTTCGGAAACAGCCCCTTCAAATCCGCCTCCGTCACCACCACATTTTTCCCACTCGTCAGCCCCCAGCGCTGCCCCAAACGATGAATATGCGTGTCCACCGGAAACGCCGGATAACCAAACGCTTGAGCCATCACCACCGAAGCGGTCTTATGCCCCACTCCCGGCAACGCCTCCAAGTCTTCAAAATTGTCGGGCACGACACTCCCGTGCTTCTCCACCAAAATCTCGGATAGCTCACGAATCGCCTTCGATTTTCGAGGCGATAACCCGCACGGACGAATAATCGCCCGAATATCATCCACCTCCTGAACCGCCATATCCCTCGGATTATCAGCCAATTCAAATAACGCCGGCGTCACCGTATTTACCCGAACATCCGTACACTGAGCCGACAGCAACACCGCCACCAAAAGCGTATAGGGATCCTTGTGATCCAAAGGAATCGGAGTCTCAGGATACAACCGCTCCAACTCCACCCCCACAAACGCCGCCCTCTCCTTCTTAGTCATACCCAAACCCCAAGACACCCCCCAACAAAACACAACCCAAACCTCACCCCACCACCCCCAAACCAATCTGTGAAAATCTGTGTCATCTGTGGTTAAAAAAAGCACAACCCCATCATTCGCATCGATTCGCATTCATGTTTCGTCTCTACGATCCTCAAGTGTCGTCATTTCATGCTTCGTCGTAGATCTCCTCAGGTGTCACTTCGTTCGGTACCTCGGTACGCGGTAAAAAAAGTACAACCAAATCAAAATTCGCGTTTATTCGCGTCCATTCGCGGTTTCAAAAAAAAACACAACCCACCCCCCTCAATAATCTTCAATTTTCAATCAACAATCTTCAATCAAGCACAGCTTGCCAACATTTCATATTGATTTGAGAGAGCTACCTCATACCGTGCGTCCATGTCACAAATCGAAGCCACCAGCCAATCCACCGAATCGCTCGCCAAGACCATCAGCGCCTTCACCGATACGCTCGATTCGTTCGCCCCGCGCCACCTCGGCGTCGACAGTGCGAACGCCCAAGAAATGGCAAAGTCAGTTGGCTACGATTCCCTCGATTCACTAATCGATTCCTCCGTCCCTGCCGCCATTCGCATCGACACCATCGAAGGCCTCCCCCAAGCGACGAGCGAATCGTCCATGATCACCGAGCTCAAAGCGATCGCCTCTCAAAACAAAGTCTTTAAATCATACATCGGCCAAGGCTACCACGGCACCCTAACACCCGCCCCTATCCTACGAAACATTCTCGAAAACCCAGGCTGGTACACGCAATACACCCCTTACCAAGCAGAGATTTCACAAGGCCGCATGGAAGCCCTTCTAAACTTCCAAACCATGATCAGCGACCTCACAGGCATGGACATCGCTAACGCTTCCCTCCTCGACGAAGGTACCGCAGCCGCAGAAGCGATGAACATGGCCCACGGAATCGCAGCGAAAAAAGGAAAAGACACCATCCTCATTTCCCAAGCCTGCCACCCACAAACCATCGAAGTCCTCGAAACCAGAGCCGAACCACTCCCTATCGTAGTCAAAACCGTTGACCTCCAAGAAGAGCAAGACCTCTCCAAAGTCTTCGCCCTCGTCATCCAATATCCCGATACAACCGGGATTGCCCAAGATTTCACCAAACTCATCGAAGCGGCCAAAGCGAACAAAGTAATGGTCATCGCCTGCTGCGATCTCCTCGCACTTTCCCTCCTCACCCCTCCCGGCGAATGGGGTGCCGATATCGCCGTAGGCTGTGCCCAACGTTTTGGAGTCCCCATGGGATTCGGAGGACCACACGCCGCATTCTTCGCCACGACCGACAGGCACAAGCGCAAAATACCAGGGCGCATCATCGGCATCTCTCAAGATACCCACGGACAACCTGCTTTACGCCTCGCACTTCAAACCCGCGAGCAACACATTCGCCGCGACAAGGCCACGAGCAACATCTGCACCGCCCAAGTTCTCCTTGCCAACATTGCTTCAACTTACGCCGTCTACCACGGCCCCCAAGGCATCAAGCGAATCGCTCAACGCGTACGCACACTCACTCTCGTCACTCAATCGATCCTAGAAATTTCTGGATACAAGATCGAAGAAGGCACACGATTCGACACCCTCACCGTCGATGTCACCTCTGAACAACGTGACGCCATTATCCAACGCTCAATCAATGCGGAGATAAACCTACGCACCAGCCTTGTAGGGCAGATCGGAATCACCTTCGACGAAACAGTCACCCTCGACGATCTCAGCAAATTACTCGCTCTATTCATCACTGGGAAGCCAATCTCCATAACCGAAATTGCTCAAACAATTGAAAGCATCGACACGAAACTCCCCGAAGCTTTCAAAAGAACATCCGATTTCCTCACCCACGAAAACTTCAACCGCTTCCACACCGAGACCGAACTCCTCCGCTACCTAAAGCGCCTAGAGAACAAGGACCTATCTCTCACCTTGTCCATGATTCCTCTCGGATCCTGCACGATGAAGCTCAACGCGACATCGGAAATGATCCCAGTCACGTGGCCCGAGTTCGCAAACATCCACCCATTCGCCCCAGAAGATCAATCCCAAGGCTACACCGTCCTCATTGATCAGCTCGAAGACTGGCTCGCCAAAATCACCGGATTTCACGCCGTATCCGTCCAACCCAATGCCGGCTCACAAGGTGAATACGCAGGACTGCTCGCCATCCGCGAATACCACAAAAGCCGAGGCGACCATGACCGCGACATCTGCATAATCCCCATATCCGCCCACGGCACGAATCCCGCGAGCGCTGTCATGGTCGGAATGAAAGTTCTCCCGATCGCCTGCGACACTCTGGGCAATATCGACGTCGCCGATCTCAAGGCCAAAGCAGAGGCCAACGCCGATAAACTCGCGGCTCTCATGATCACCTACCCCTCAACCCACGGGGTATTCGAATCTTCAATAAAAGAAATCTGCAACATCATCCACGACAACGGCGGACAAGTCTACATGGACGGTGCCAACATGAACGCCCAATGCGGGCTCACGAGTCCCGGATCAATCGGTGCCGACGTCTGCCACCTTAATCTCCACAAAACCTTCTGTATCCCACACGGCGGCGGCGGACCAGGAGTCGGCCCCATCGGAGTCGCCGAACACCTCACCCCCTTCCTCCCCGGACATTCTCAATCTCCAGCACTCTCCAACAACAAAGGGGGAGCCGTATCCGCCGCTCCATTCGGAAGCGCAAGCATCCTTCCTATCTCCTGGGCTTACATCCGCATGATGGGAGGCTCCGGACTTACCGAAGCCACAAAGATCGCCATCCTCAACGCCAACTATATGGCCAAACGCCTCGAAGCCCACTATCCAATTGTCTATCGCGGAGAATCCGGACTGGTTGCACACGAATTCATCATCGACTTCCGCGAATGGAAACAACGTGCCAACGTCGAAGTTGAAGACATCGCCAAACGCCTCATGGACTACGGATTCCACGCTCCCACCATGTCGTGGCCTGTCCCCGGCACCATGATGATCGAACCCACCGAAAGTGAATCCAAATTCGAACTCGATCGCCTCTGCGATGCCCTCATATCAATCAAATTAGAGATGGAACGCATCGAAGCCGAAGAATGGCCTTCGGACGACAACCCACTAAAAAATGCACCGCACACGAGCCAACGCATCGCATCAGACAACTGGAGCCATCCCTATTCGCGGGATATTGCAGCATTCCCGAACGACTCTGTTCGAGCCAACAAATACTGGCCAACTGTCAGTCGTGTAGACAACGTCTTCGGGGACCGAAACTTAGTTTGTTCATGTCTGCCAATGTCAGAATATTCGGTTTAACCGAAGAGCCGATCCACAAACTTCCGAAAAACAGATTTTTACAAAAAAGCGATCTCAGAGAGATCGCTTTTTTTGAAACGAGTTATTCATAGCGGCGATGATTTAATCTCCGCATTATATTAATTCGTTCCGAAAGCCGAACTTCCAATCAAATCAAGCTGCCCCTTCACCCAATCTAAATCCATACTTCCGATACGATTACCAAATGATCGAGCGTAACTAACGAGCTCACTATTCTTACGCTGTTCGCCAATCGAACACAATTGCCCAGAGAATCCCTCCAACTCGGTCAAATCCAAACGTTGAGAAAACCCAGTCCAATCCCGCTTTTCAGAAAGTGCACACTCGTCTAATGCGATTCTCCACTCTACATCTGGCAACGCCCACGACTCTTCGCACTTCACAGAAGCATCTTTTTCAATACGACCCGAAATTTCACTTGAAGCACTGGGAATAAAAAGACGAATACTCTTAAACACCTCCAAAAACTCGATACGCCCTCCCATAAACGCTAATAGTCGCGATGCGACCATCATCTCCAAACAAATTTGGCTCAAAGAGACTTCGGACACCCTCGACGAGGAAGACAGTTCAGCATACAAGCTACGAACAGAATCTTCCGACCACCCGGGCAATTCAAACCCGATTTCAATCTGACAACAATTGTCGCTCGAACCCCCATCCACGCGATTCACATGGATCGGCAGTTGACCTTGATAACCTCGATCTCGGAGAGCCCCGAGCAATGCTTTCAAAACCTTTCTCAACGAGGAACGATCAACCTCCACAAATTTAGGAAATTCAGTTTCTACGAACGTACAGACCTCGATTCCCTTGAGCTCAGAATTCAACAACAATTCATCGAGAAACGACTTCAATTCAATCGTTTCGGAAGTGGATTCATAGCCCTCAAGCTCCAAGCCCACGATATCTACCACGAAATCTACAATATCAACCATCCTCCCCCCACTCGATTTGATAGATGACGCATGCGAGGCCAATGACTCATCTTCCAACGCCTCCCCTAGCATTCGGCTAAAATCGACTATAGAGTTCAACGGACTCCTCAACTCATGCCGGATCTTCGAACATAAAGCCTTTTTGGTATCAATGATCGACTGTGATTTTCGAGTAGTAGAGTCACCCATAACTATTAATATCGAAATACATCGACCCTATTTTTAGTGGAAAACCACAAATTTAGCCAATTTTCACAAGATTCTCCCAAAAACTTGTATCGACAAAACTCAACGAGCCTCTTTCTGAATAGATGAATGAACAAAAGCTTTGTTACGAATATCGTCGCCTTGAGTCTTTGGCTCGTCGGCATGCTCATTCCCGACTCATCCATTAAGCCTTACATTTACAATATTGGCCTATTCGCTCTCGCTGGAGCCGCCACCAACTGGCTCGCCGTTCACATGCTCTTCGAAAAAATCCCTGGACTCTATGGCTCAGGAGTCATCCAAGCCCGCTTCGAGGAATTTAAAGCAGGCATCCTAAAACTCGTCATGGAGAACTTCTTTACCGAAGAAAACTTCCAAACATTCGCCCACTCCGCCCTCGACCAAGGGATCGACGCCAAGCAAATCGAAGAGCAAATCGACTTCGACGAAATTTTCGACGGCTTCCTCGAAGTCGTCAAAAACTCAAAATTCGGCGGAATGCTTAGCATGTTCGGAGGGCTCCAAGTCCTCGAACCTCTCCGAGAGCCCTTCATTGCTGAATTTAAGGTCAGGATCGAAAACACGATATCGAAACTCGACCTGAGCAAAACCGATCTTCACTTCGACTCATTTCTACCCACCGTAGAAAAACTCGTAAAAGGAAAGCTCGACCAACTTGAGCCCAAAGATGTTAAACAAATTATCGAAAAAATGATAAGAGACCACCTCGGCTGGCTCGTCGTTTGGGGGGGCGTTTGTGGTGCTGCAATCGGAGCAATCAACATACTAATTACCACGTTCTAGAGAGAATAGACTAAGACGGCTTCCCTTATAGCCTACTTTCTTGCTTTCCGTAGACAGAATCGCAGATGTCGCTTAAGATAGCTTGATGTTAAGCCGTAGTTTCTTGCAAATAGTCTAATCCTTTCCACTAGAACCACTCTTAATTTATGGCCACGAAAATTTTCCTAGTAGACGATCATCCTCTCGTAAGACAGGGACTGACTCAAATCTTCGAAAAAGAAGAGGATTTCGAAGTGTGCGGAGAAGCCGAAAACGCACAGCAAGCCATGAAGGCTGTGGGAACCCACATGCCAAATGTGGTCGTGGTTGATATTTCGCTCCAAGGGAACAATGGACTTGAGCTGATCAAAAATCTCAAAGCCATCTACGAAGACATCCCTATTCTCGTATTCTCAATGCATGACGAGTCAACCTACGCTCAACGGGCCCTTCGTGCCGGAGCCAAGGCCTATGTCATGAAAAAAGAGCCCCCTGAAACGATCATTGCCGCTGTTCGACGTATAATCAAAGGCGAGATCTACGTCAGCCCAACCGTAGCAGATCAAGTCCTTCACCAGATCGTAAACGGACCTAGCAACGCGGCCGCCTCCCCTATCGAACGACTAACCGATCGCGAACTCGAAGTCGTTCAACTCATTGGTCGCGGACTCTCTACAAGAGAAATAGCCGAAAACCTCGGCCTCAGCATCAAGACCATCGAATCTCACCGCGCACACGTTAAAGAGAAACTCAGCCTGAGAAATGCGACAGAACTCGTACAATTCTCAGTCCAGTGGGTCGACCAGCAAGTCACTTAGACTTCCAAGCTTGCTTGGGTTTCACCCCAAACAATTCGTACGATTCCCGCTCTTTTAACAGAGTAGGTAGTAGACGCTAAAGCGATACACTAGCCGAACGGCCCGTGTTAGCTTAGCATAGGATGCAGCCCTGACCCGATTGCTATAATTTCGTTAAACCGCTATATTCCCGTTTCAATAAACCTGAAGCGTGAATAAAGAAATAATCTCGAAACGAATCCTATTAATCGACGACCATCCTGTATGTGGATGCGGCTTAAGCCGAGTCACCGAAACCAACGACAACTTCACATTGGCCTACTACGCCAATACGGACGCCACCCTAACTGAAGACATCAATCCAGACATCATCGTTCTCGAAATTTCATCGGGAAACAACCAAGGCCTTGCCCTTATTAAAGGCCTAAGAAGTCTGTATCCGAAAGCACCTGTTCTCATTCTATCCTCCCAAGCCGAAAGCGTTTTCGCAGGACGCTGCCTTAAAGCAGGCGCCAAAGGCTACGTAATGAAGAACGCCGATGAGACGGAAATCCTCGAGGCCCTTAAAACGATCTCTAACGGAAAACTCTACACGAGCCCTTCGCTTAAAGCACAGCTATTGAACCAAATCAGCTGAGGTTCCTATTCGAGCAACCTACCTAGCGTAGACGCCCTTTCCGATCGCGAACTCCTAATAATCCAGCGCATAGGACAGTCTCGAAACAATGGAGAAATCGCCAAAGAGCTGAGTATCAGCACTAAGACAATCGAGTCCCACCGATCGCGTATCAAAACGAAATTAAAGCTATCGAGCCCAAATGAGCTGGTAAGATACGCCGTACGTCTGCAAGATTCTTCCTATTAACGACTCCACCCTGAGAATACGACCCAGTGATTCAAGCTAACGAATCAGAAAACCAGCCCCCTCTTGCCCTACTCGCAGAAGATGATGATATGATCCGCGAGCTTGTATCCTTGTATTTGGAGCGCTTGGGCTACGAAGTAGTATCCTGCAAAAACGGGCAAGAAGCAGTCGATGCACTTGAGCTTTACCCCAAGTTCGATCTCGTGGTTACCGACCTCGTCATGCCAGAACTTGGCGGGGCCGAGGTCGTAAAAACCACCCAGTCCCTAGATAAATGCAAACGCATCCTCATAATCTCCGGATTCTCGGATGATCTAAAATTTCTCGAGCAAGCCATCGAAAGCGGCAACGAATTTCTCAAGAAACCTTTCACCTTCTCAGGCTTCACCGAGAAGATCGAAAATCTAAAGAAACGCTACACCTAGTCCACGGCACCAATATCCCCTCCTCCCACTGAACAAATAGCCAAGAACCTCCCAAACGAGGGCATTTTAGGATTGCACCACGCCAAATTTCGATTCTTGTGATCTCCCTTACGCGAGAAACCAGCGGCAACACCGCTCGTTTCCATGGAATCCCGAAAGGGTTTTAGCGGCTAACCTAGTTAATATCTCGGTAGCGGGTTATCCACCTGGATCACCTAATTTCATGAACTAGATAAAGAACACAAATGGCTCAAAAGAACACAATCGATAAAGACAGCATCATCAAGGACTTCAAACTCCACGACAGCGACACTGGATCCAGTGAAGTTCAGATCGCATTGCTCACAGCACGTATCAAGCACTTAACCGAGCACCTTCGCGAAAACCGCAAGGATTTCCACACACGCCGTGGTCTTCTCGCGATGACTAGCCGTCGTCGTAAGCTTCTCAGCTACTTGAAAAAGCACGATCTTAACAAGTACAACGAAATGCTTCAGAAATTAGGTCTCCGCAAATAATTGCGATTCTCTAATAAGACGCTCGCAATGATCCGCGTAGCTCAAAGCTAACAATTTTCTAGCCTGTTTTCGATATCCATCTGGACCGAAAGCAGGCTTTTTGCGTAATAAACCAACACTAACACAACCGTACAGCAGCCGCCTTACCGGGGAAATTTCCGAATGCTCTCGGATGTCTATCAACCGATAGCATTCGGAAATCTCTCTAAGAATCCAGAGGCGACCCGCTGTGCGACAAAAATAGAAACATCTATATATGATACAGAAACATAGCGTCACTATTGACGATCTAGGAATCACATTCTCAACGGGCGACCTCGCTCAGCTCGCAAATGGAGCAGTAACCGTCATCACTGGCGAAACAAGCGTACTCGTTTCTGCGTGTGCATCGAAGTCAGTTCGTGAAGGCCAAGATTGGTTCCCACTTACAGTAGACTACAAAGAAAAGTATGCTGCTGCAGGTAAGTTCCCAGGGGGTTACTTCAAGCGCGAAGGCCGTCCTTCAGAAAAGGAAATCCTCACATCACGTCTTTGTGACCGTCCTTGCCGCCCTCTTTTCCCAAAGGGTTTCTTGAACGAAGTTCAAATCATCGGTCTTCTCCTTTCTTGCGATCAGCTCAACGAGCCTGATATCAGCATGCTCAATGGTGCTTCCGCGGCACTCCACATTTCCGACATTCCTTGGAATGGCCCAATCGGTGCTGTTCGCGTTGGTCGTATCGAAGGTCAATTCATCGCTAACCCAACCATCGAAGAGCAGTACAGCTCTGACCTCGATCTCATCTACGTCGGTACAAAGAGCGACATGCTCATGATCGAAGGTAGCGCTGACCAACTTCCTGAAGCAGACTTCATTGCTGCCCTCGAATACGGTCACGAAGCAATCCAGCCAATCATCGCCGGAATCGAAGAACTCCGCGAACTCGCTGGTAAAGCTAAGATCGAATTCCCTCTCGTAGTAGTATGCCAAGACATCCTAAAGTCAGTACGCGAGCTAATCGGTGCAGGCGTTGCAGATGCGGTAAAGCTTGGTGACAAGCAAGAGCGCAACAACAAGATCGCAGAACTCAAAAACGACGCCAAAGCAGCTCTCGTTGCGAAGCTCGGCGACGATTTCAACCCAGCTCAACTCTCCATGGCTATGGAAGAGATCCAAGAGCATGCCTACCGTGCACAGATCCTAGAAACAGGAGTACGTTCCGGTGGTCGTGGTGGACCAGATCTTCGTGAAGTTGGTTGCCGCGTTGGTGTTCTTCCACGCGTTCACGGTTCAGCTCTTTTTGACCGTGGTGACACACAAGGTCTTGTAACAACGACACTCGGCCCTGCTAACGAAGCTCAAAGCCTCGACGCCCTCACAGGCGGACCTAAGTCCAAGTCATTCATCCTTCACTACAACTTCCCTCCTTTCTCCGTTGGAGAAACAGGTCGTTTCGGTTTCACTGGTCGCCGCGAAATCGGTCACGGTGCACTCGCTGAACGTTCACTTCTACCGATCGTTCCAGGTGAAGACGAATTCCCTTACTCGATCCGCCTCGTATCCGAAATCATGGGATCTAACGGATCAAGCTCCATGGCTTCGATCTGTGGTGGTTGTTTGGCACTTATGGATGCGGGTGTACCTATCGCTGCGACTGTAGCAGGTATCTCTGTCGGAATGGTAAGTGATCTCGACGCAGACGGTAAGATCGGCAAGCACATCATCCTAACCGACATCCTCGGCGAAGAAGATCACTTCGGTGATATGGACTTCAAGATCGCTGGTAGCCGCGAAGGTATTACAGGATTCCAACTCGACCTTAAGGTTAAGGGACTTCCTTTCGACATCGCAAAGGTAGCTGTACAACAAGCCTACGAAGCTCGCCTCAGTATCATCGACACAATGGAAGCATCTATCGCTGCTCCTCGTGAAGAAGTCAGCGCGAACGCTCCTCGTATCACTACTGTTCAGATCAGCCCTGAAAAGATCGGTGCCCTCATCGGCCCAGGTGGTAAGAACATCCGCCGTATCGTCGAAATCACAGGTGCTCAGATCGACATCAACGACGACAACACTGGCCGCGTAAACGTTTACGCAACAAGCCAAGAAGCAATGGATCGCGCCATCCACGAAATCGACCTCGCTTGTGGCGAAATCGAAGAAGGCAAGCTCTACCGCGGTGTTGTTAAGGGTGTTAAGGAATTCGGTTGTTTCGTAGAAGTTATGCCAGGTCAAGAAGGCCTCGTACACATCTCCGAACTCGCTGACTTCCGCGTACAGAAGACCGAAGACGTCTGCAAGCCAGGTGACGAAATGGTCGTTAAGTGCATCGGCATCGACGATCGTGGACGCGTACGCCTCAGCCGTAAGGCAGCTCTCGAAGAACTCGAAGAGCGCAAGAAAGCTAAGGAAGCTGCAGCAGCTGAAGAAGTCGAAGCGGCTCCTGAAGTAGAAGCTTCCGAAGAACCTGAAGCAAAGACTGAAGCGTAATTTCGCTACAGACTAATTTCCAACGGCCAGAGCTTACAAGCTCTGGCCGTTTTTGTGTTTATCTCTATCGAACCTCCCCTTACAAACCGCTCAATGAATATCTTACTCACAAACGACGACGGCATAGATTCTCCCTTCGTCCGCCCCCTCGCCAAAGCTCTTTCCAAAGTGGGAAAAGTTACCATCGCGACCCCAGCCTATGAACAAAGCTGGATCGGCAAAGGCATGAGCCGTTTCAAGGATGTCGAACTCAAGCAACTACAAGGCTACGACAATACCTGCTATACACTCAGCGGAACTCCGGGCGACTGCGTCAACATCGCCATCGGCCACCTCCTCGACGAACGCCCCGACTGGGTCGTCTCCGGAATCAACATCGGCCACAACTCAGGTCTCGCCTTCGTCGCCGCTTCCGGAACCGTCGCCGGCGCCATGGAAGCCTGCCTCCACGGAATCCCCTCTATCGCCGCCTCCATGTACCTCCCACCAGAAGTATTCAACCTAATCAAGGACGACAAAAGCAGCCCGCTCACTGAAGAAACCATCCGCTTCATCGACCAAGCCTGCGAGTACCTCGCCCGCTTCGTCAAGGATACCCCAACCAGCGATTCCTACGGCCGGGTTAACAATTTCAATTTCCCTTACACGAACCTAGAGCAGGCCGAGACCCGTCGCACGGTCGTTGGCCACACCATGACCAACTCCCTCTTTGCCCGCCAAGGCGACACCTTCACCTTCGACTACAAGGATGTCACCGAACGCCCCAACCAAAACTATTCAGACCGCCAATGCATCATGGACGGCAACATAAGCCTCACCCACCTGGATTATTGCAATATCTCCAAAACAGAGGCCTAGAAACATTCTTACCAAGGGATCGACGCCTAGATTGACAGCTCAATTCAAAGCACTTATCCCTGCTGCTTTTTAAACATCATCTATCACGAAAAATGAAGCCATCGCTCAAGCCTAGTAGACCTTTCTTTTCATCTGGACCATGCTCCAAACGACCAGGTTGGTCAATGAGCTCCCTAGAAGACGCACTGGTCGGCCGCTCACATCGTGCCAAGCCTGCAAAGGCTCGCATCCAAGATGTCATCGAACGCTCCAAGTCTATCCTCGGAATCCCCGAAGGATACGTCTGTGGAATCGTTCCAGCATCCGATACAGGTGCTGTTGAAATGGCTCTCTGGTCCCTCCTCGGTCCTCGCGGAGTAGACATGATGGCATGGGAATCTTTCGGATCTGGTTGGGTAACCGACGTCGTCAAACAGCTCAAGCTCGACAACGTAAATAAGATCGAAGCCGGCTACGGTGATCTCCCCGACCTCTCTTCTGTCAATTTCTCAAACGATGTTGTCTTCACATGGAACGGCACCACTTCAGGTGTAAAAGTCCCCAACGGCGACTGGATTCCAGACGACCGCGAAGGCCTCACCATCTGTGACGCGACTTCAGCAGTTTTCGCCATGGATGTTCCTTGGGGAAAACTCGATGTCGTCACCTGGTCATGGCAAAAAGTCATGGGCGGCGAAGCAGCACACGGAATGATCGTTCTCAGCCCACGTGCCATCGAACGTCTCGAAAGCTACGTGCCTTCATGGCCACTCCCAAAGATCTTCCGCATGACTAAAGGCGGCAAGCTCATCAAGGGAATCTTCGAAGGAGCAACGATCAACACCGTATCAATGCTTTGTATCGAGGACGCCCTCGACGGTCTCAAGTGGGCCGAAGAAATTGGCGGACTCCCTGCCCTCATCAAACGCTCCGAAGACAACTATCAAGCCGTTGCCGATTGGGTCGCCAAGACAAGCTGGGTCGACTTCCTTGCCAATGTACCGGAAACAAGCTCCAACACCTCCATCTGCCTCAAGATCGTAGACGAGTGGTACACCAGCCTCCCTGCCGACGAACAAGCAGCCAAGGCCAAGAAAATTGTATCCCTCCTCGACGCAGAAGGCTGTGGTTACGACTTCGGTTCCTATCGCGACGCTCCCGTCGGAATCCGCCTCTGGGGTGGTGCTACCGTCGACAGCGAAGACATGAAGCTCTTGCTTCCATGGCTCGACTGGGCCTTCCAAGAAATCAAGAAGGGCTAGTCACCTAACAACCAGTTCAATTTAACAAAGCCGGAGTCGCCTCGAGCACTCCGGCTTTTTTGTGGATCATGGTCATTTACCTGAGAGATATCTGAATCCATCAATATCAGTAAAAAAACCTGACGTCCCCCAAACGCCCCCAAGTTCGCCCCCTAATAAACAGTACATTCGCATCAATTAGCATTCATTCGCGGTTAAAAAAAAACCTCCAACGCACCCAATCGAATCTCAGCCAGTTATCACAACGAAAAGCCTTCCTTCGATATCGGCATTCTTCGTATTCGCTTTCCAGTAGCAGCATAAATCCCGTTACACACTGCCCCCGCCAATGGAGGGAAAGCAGGTTCACCCAAACCAGACGGAGAAAATTGCGTCTCCAACCAATGAATTTCAATCGGAGGCTGGGATACCATTCTCAACAACGGATAATCATGGAAATTCGATTGCTGAGCAGCTCCGTTTTCGATCCCAATCTCCTGACCAGCCAAAGCACTTAAGCCATCGACGACCGATCCTTGAACTTGGTTTTCACCTCCGCTCTTATTGAGCAGCATCCCTACGTCGCCCGCTACGACCACTCGATCCACCGTCACATGATTCCTCGAATCAACCGTAACTTCGGCAACCTCAGCAAAATATCCCAAATGGCTAAAATAAAAGGAAAGCCCACGTCCACTCCCCTGCGGCATCGATTTTCCCCAATCACCCTTTTCGCCAGCGAGCTTAATCACATCGATCGCTCTTCCCGTATTCAACGCCCCGGCTTTTCCTTCCACCAACCAGCGGCGTTCTCCAAATTGCTCCAATAAAAACTCCAGATGGTCACGCCCCGCAGCCTCGGCCATCTCATGAACAAAACTCTGAAACACCCACGCCAGCGAACACGAACCAGGAGCCCGCCACCAACCAGTGGGTACCGCCAGCGGCAGAAGCGTTTGCTCAAGTCGGATATTCGGAATCGCTACACATTGAAGCTTATCCGCCCCCATACCACCCCCACGAACAGGACGACGCCCATCACCATCTCTTGGCGTAAAACTGACAAAACGATCCCGCAATCCAGTCCACTTTCCATCTGCGTCCAACGCTCCTTTCATTTTATGAAAACCGCCCACACGATAATAATCGTGAGCCATATCCGATTCACGCGTCCAAAGTAACTTTACGGGATATTCCACTCGATGAGCGATCGCACAGGCTTCGAACACATAATCATTCATCAAACGACGCCCAAAACCTCCCCCAATCCTCAACTGATTCACGACGATAGAGGACTCATCGATTTTCAACAAAGAGCCGACCGATTTCGAAATACGCTGAGGATTTTGAGACGGTGCCCAAATCTCCATTTTCCCTCCTCGATACCATGCCGTGCAATTTTGTGGTTCGAGATTTGCATGTGCAAGAAACGGATACTCATAATAGCTTTCGACCAGTTTATCCGCACTCTCTTCAGCTTTAGAAAAATCCCCCAATTCACTCGCCACAGGAGCTTCGCTCTCAGTAATCCGTTTGGCTTCCTCTCTACTTTTTTCCCAGGAATAATCCGAAGCGGCCTTCCTATTCCATTCCACGCGCAATGCTTTCTCGGCTTGAAAGGCTTCGTAAGTCGACTTCGCCAAGATCGCGACCCCAGCTGATAAGTCCTTCTTGGCTTCAAGAACAAAGGCGTCAACCACACCCGCTAACTCACGAACTTCATCCAAATTCGCCTTCTTAACAACACCCCCAAATGACGGACATTTCACGAAGACCGCATAATGCGTTCCCGGCAATTGCTGATCATAACCAAAAAGAGGAGCACCCGTAACGATTGAGTGATTATCGACTCCCGGCACCCACGTACCCAATATTTTATAATCACCGCGCGACTTCAGTCGGAGGTCCTTCGCATCGGGAACAGACATTTCAGAAGCAAGAGACGCCAATTGAGCATAACTCAATTTTTCGCCACTCGCTTGATTGACAACGAACCCCTGATCGGTCGAACAACCCTTAGCATCAATCCCCCAAGTCTTCGCAGCCGCTGCAATGAGCATCGCTCTCGCCACGCCACCCGCTTCACGCAACAAATTCCAATTTCGAGGCGTCGACTGAGACCCACCTGCGGACTGCCGCCCAAAACGTTCTGCATCAATTTCAGATTGCTCTACCGTTACCGAGTCCCAAGGCACATCGAGTTCTTCTGCCACGATCATCGGCAGCGACGTTTTCACCCCTTGCCCGACTTCCGGGTTCTTGGCAGCAATAACAATATTCCCATCGCTTCCAATTCTCAAAAAGCCATTGGGAGCAAATACGTCGTCCTTAGCATCAACCCCACCGACGCTTTCACCTGCCTCCAATTCAGAACCAAGACGGAACCCCAAAACCAATCCACCACAAGCTAAGCCGGACAGTTTCAAAAACCGACGACGAGGCATAACAGCCATCGCATCACTAAAATCTGACTCTCGACGCTTCATTTGCCGCTCGACAATATGAGCGGGCAAATCGACACCGGCCACCGGATCAACATTGAAGAAATTCGTGCTCATCCTTCACCTCCTTCTACTGCTACAGTCTTAATGGCTTTTCGAATACGTTGATACGTCCCACAACGGCAAATATTTCCCGACATCGCCGCATCAATATCATTGTCCGATGGACTCGGATTCTCCTTCAACAACGAAACCGCACTCATAATCTGCCCCGCCTGGCAATAACCACACTGCGGCACATCCT
>CAWVWU010000063.1:0-18335 GCA_963933925.1 uncultured Puniceicoccaceae bacterium | reverse complement strand
ACCAACTAACAACTCGGCTACCCCTGTCTCACTAATGGGGTCCACTTCACACTTCGATGCGGCTCCACAAAGGGGTTAAACTCATTATTTACATTAATGAACCTGTTAACTTTCCATTTACTGTCCAGCAAGGAAAGCTAACTCTAACCGCTTTATTTAATAAATAGGTCTACCCTATAGCCTATATTATGAAAAATTTCTTTTCCTTTTGATTTTCTGACAAAATTCCCATCCCAAAAACCAGCGTGCCTACACCGAATCAATCTGACCTCAAAAGGCTCATCTCAAACTCATTCACTCGAACAACCGTTACATTTGAAGTTAATTCTAATAGCCGAGCAAAGCCCTCGACATTATTCGAGCGAAACGAAGCGACGATAGGAATTCCTCGAAGAGAATCATCAACGACAACCATCTTTAACTTGTTTCGACGATTAAACGCTTCCACGACCTGACCCAAAGGAACTGAATCGAAATCGAAAAGCTCATGCTTCCACGAAAGAATTTCCTTAATTCCTTCCGAATTAACTTCTGCTAAATCGACATCCCACTTATTCAATCCTAAAGGCAAAACAGACCGCTGTCCCATCACCATATCCAGTCCATTAATCACGGATTCGACACCATCACCACTGACATCCGAAGTACGTGACGAATTTACACGCACCTTACCCTCAGTAACAAGAACATCAACGGAAGCTGTGTCTAATAGTACATTAAACGCAGTACCAACAGCTCGAACATCCTTCCCACCTGCTCTTACAACAAAGGGGCGGTCTGGGTTTTTCGCTACAGTGAAGTGAACCTCACCCGCTAAAAGCTGAACCAATCGAACACTTTCAGAATACTCAATCGAGACTTTGGATCCCGAGTTCATATCCAACTCGGACCCATCTGAAAGGACATGATAGGCGTAATCGCCAGCAGATAAAGACTGTACCGTCTCCTCTACTGAACCTTCATTAAAATCTCCTTGAATCCCCCAAAATGTAAGGACCAATGCCAAAATTGCCGCATAAGCGACGTAACTCTGCCAATTCCTCCAGCGACTCCATCTGTTTTTAGCATCCCCCTTCGCCAGCAAATCCGGATTGGGTTCTCCGCTATGCTCCGGCATCCACTGAGACAATAAATCAAATTCCTTCCAAGTATTCTGCTGCCGTGCAAACGCATCGCTATGAGATGGATCTTCACCAAGCCACTGAAAAAAGTCATCCTGTTCCTCAGCCGACAACCCCAGATCGTGCTTCACAACCCACTCTGCAGCAACCGCATCAATACTATTGTTCTCTTCTCCCCCGCTACTATCTGCGTTCATCGTCTTTGCCTTCTCCCATCGCACCGAGATTCCATAAAATCAGTACATTTTCTAACCCCAATCGTTAACTGTGCAGAAACGGTACAAATTGATATCCCCATCCTCTCCGCAATGTCTTTCTGTGACATTCCATACACTTTACGCAAAGTAAAAATCTTACGGCAGCGATCAGGGAGTGACTGAATTGCTTCTGTCAGCACCTCCAACTCCTCATTTCTAGAAATAGTTTCCTCAATTCCCTCATTATCGTCTAAGACGGACAGAACGTCACTTTCCACTAAAGAATCAGCACGTAAAAAATTATGCCGCCTCAATCGGTCTACCGCTAAATTTCGAGCAGTCGCAAATAAAAATGCTTTTGCAGACTTAACAGCCCCATTCTCATTCGCTCTCAACACCCTCAAATAGGACTCCTGCAAAACGTCTTCAATATCACACTCTGGAGGAAATCGACTTTCCAGCCATGATCGCAGCATAGACTCATGTACTTTCAAATTATCCAAGAACCAGCGTTCTTGGTCTGAGTTTTTTGGAGGCATAGAGGATTGCGAGAGGTCGGCTAATCAAAGATAAACAAGGAAGAAACAGGGGCTACGCCGTTCAGACGAACAAAAATCCGAAAAGCACTAAAAACAAATTTAATAATTTTGTAACATCAGTGCTTTCCTAGCGAGAGCGTCCTGCTTCTCATCATATTACCGATTTACCCCAAAGAGCTCTCCGTTCAACGAAGAGGGTGTTCTTTTCGATTTCTATAGAGCCAATGCCACGGCTCATACACGATTCCATACCGATTACCCCTCGGATAGCTTAGGGTAAATCCAAACCGCCCGCCATTGCCACACAACCACTTGAAAGCCTCGGACCGCTCAAATGCTTCTTCCAAGGGAGCAAATCCCTCAGTGCTCAAGTCCAGAGCTCTTCCGCTATGATGTTCACTAAAGCCAGGAGGAGCATTCACCTTGAATATCTCCTCATAACTCAGCCCCTTCCGCCGCTTAGCCTCAACAATCTCCCTTTGCCTCTCAACGCTCCGAAACGCAGAAACCAACTCCAACACAATACCATCCTCTTCAGCCTCAAACTTCATTGATTTCCAGGCATCCAATGCCTCTGGATGAAGTTCAAAGGAACGGTTACCCTCACGAAACTCAACCAATTCAGATTCTTCACAAACCCTAGGTAATCGCGTATTCATATATCACTTAACAACCATTCCCTTATTTCACGAAAAAGGTCCAACTTCATTTAGGCATTTCATCCTTTATTGTAAATGACAGGCATCTGACTTTTCCACTGATCCCAGAGCTGAGGTTCTGTGATCAAATCTGCCATGAAGTGAGCTACATTAATTCGACTCGTCTTCCCAGCATCGAAGATCGCACTTCTAATCGGGGAAGGGTGAAGCTCATAGTCTGAAACATCATCTTTATCAATCAATCCGTCTGGGCGAACAGCCACCCATTCGACGGGACTTCCATTGCGTCCCGCCTTCGTTCTCAAAAAATCGGCAGCCTCCTCATTATCCACGTGCGGAGGCAGAAGAAGACGGAGAAGCAAAATGACACACTTCTGAGCAAAGGAAATAGGCTCGTCGAGATCACGATTCCTATTTCCTGTCGTGTTCATAAGTACAAATTTCACGGGTACTTCCGGACTTGCGACCTCAATTAATCCACACAATCGGCGTGCCGCATCAGTCACCAACCGACGAGGACGACCGAAGAGTCCTTTAAACGTCAGATTATGACCGAGGCACGATGCCACCGCATCGCAACCAACCAAGTGAGATGCCATTTCGGAATCACTAAATTCCAATATACTCGCCTCAATGACAGTTAATCGAGAGTCTTCCCTTAGACACTGAGGCAGGCTATCAGCATTCCGCACCACTGCCCTCACGTTCTGTCCGCGATTTAGCAACTGTTCAACAAGCCGAAGCCCCGTCGCCCCACTTGCTCCCACTACGAGTGTTGTACTATTCTTAAGCATATAGGTTGTGTCGTTTTATTTGATTCAACTCTTAGGTCCGGTAAAGGCTGGTGATTAATTAGCCCTATTCAAGTTGATATCCCCCTACACACGAATTTCGAGCTCGACCGAAATCTCGACGACCGCCCCTGAGTCGCTTTATCGAAGCATTTTACCTAAAAATGGGTCGCGACCAATTTTCATAGGCAAGTTCCCCGTCCCTGCTCTTTCAAAATCCTAGGGCGTGTTCCTGAATGAGCTCAATTTTGAGGACTGTCAAAGGGCGCTGCTTCGATTTGAGTTCGAACCAGCAAAGAGCGGATTTAGAAACACGCCCTAAGCAAAGAACACCTAAGATCGAAATCCCTACAGCGATTGCTTCCCGTAGCTAACCACATGAACGCCTTTCGAATAATGGCAAATGGGCTCACTCTCCAATGGAACCAAATTCGATGCCTCAATAATATTGTTACCAGAAATGTTCACCTCAGCGTCCTGCAGCGGCCACGGCTCATGATGAACCTCCACTCGGTGCAGATCCCCACGTTTTGATGAAGAGTAAAGGCAATAGCGTTCCGTCGCCCAGTGCTCAAACGTCCCGTGCTCCGCAAAATACACTTCACTCGTCGGGCGATACTTCGCGTCAAAACCTACGCCCCCTCCACTTCTTCTACTTTCAAATTCATGAAAGCCATCCTTAATCGAAACCCTACACTTAGCATAATGATACGGCAGATTGTACAGCCCTCTCCCTCCCCAAACGATTGGGTGCGAATCCGCGTCCAAGCTAAAAAACCACACACCCGGCTTACCATCTACGATAACGTAGGTCCTGAGGTTCAATTCCGGGAAAGACGAAAAGAAGGGAAGATCCGGGAATGGGCGTCGCATCACCCCCGCCATCAAAAACGGTACCACCCCAATCCAAGCAACATCGCCAAAGGTATCCAATTCCACCCCCTCGGGCAGCAACCGTTCAATTTCATCAACAGCAACAGGGTAATGCAAAAATGCAAGATCCAGCCATGACTGACGCCACTTCCACTCGCCATCAGGAAGAGCCCATGGCCGGTGATCAACTTTCAATAAGGATGAGTGCATACTTCAACGGCTAATGAGAGGAATCGGGATGGCGACCTTGTCTGAACTGCCTTGATCTTATTTGGAACGTAGAAGTATCGACCTCAATCCGCAAGCGGATATGCTCGAACCAAACGATACGGACTTGAAGCGAGTAATCCCATTCTCCTTTTTAGCCTAGAAAAAGTTTACCGTCTCTATCGATAATTTCCAAAACACCATTGTTGTAAATGACGTATCTATCTTCTCCTAGAGTGCTCATCTGCATTCTTTCTTTTCATTCCCTATAGTCCCGGGCCGTTTGTATCGTGTCTCCTACTAGGTGGCACGTATCGTTGAACTGCCGAGGGCATTGAAGTATTTTTTCGCCTGCAATTGTCGTTCCTCTGAATTCGAATCTTTCTTCAAGAGGAAATGACAGGTTGCCTAGCACCCTAATCGTCCTCTTATTAGCGACACCACTATCCTATTTTCTTTCCTATTAGATGACCGATACGGCCAAACTCCCTAAATTCCCCGTCGCAACACCTATACGAGAAGGCCTAATCGCCTTTCTCATCGTCTTTGGTGCTTCGACCATTTGCATAATCTCCATCTATCTGAAAGCCAGTTCGGCTCAAGTCGAGTCTGTCCGCTCCGAACTCGCTAGGCTCGCTCGACAATCAGCTGCTCTAGTGGATGCGCAAAGTCACCAGAAGTTAAACGACCCAGAGCAGATGGAAACCGAGCTCTACGATGCAGCATTGCGGCCTTTGGCAAATTTCCACAAGTCCATTCCTGAAATCTCATATATCTATACCGTTATCAAAAAAGAGGAAGACCTCGTCTTCATTCTCGACACCGCAAATCGACCAGAATGGCTAAAGTTCGATAGAGACATGGATCCTTCTATTCTAATGGACGTTTACGAGGATCCCAGCACTACAATTCTTGAGGCCCATATGAGTGCCACGACGATGACAGACGAATCCATATACACAGATGAATTCGGAACATTCATTAGCGGATACGCTCCTGTATTCGATGCAGATGGACAGCATATCGCCACAATTGGCGTAGACCTAGAAGTCTCCGACTTCTACAGCAGAATCGCCCCTACTCGCACAGCTGCATTCACAGCAACCGGTATCGCATTTATCATCGCATGTCTGACTGCAGTTGCCCTCGGCCGCTATCGCTATATTGCCTCACAAAAAAGGGCCGAACTATCTAAGGCTATGGACGAGTTGCGTTTGGCCAAAACAGCGGCAGAAGAAGCAACACGGGCAAAGAGCGACTTCTTAGCAAATATCAGCCACGAAATCCGAACACCACTCAATGGTCTTATTGGCGTATTGCACTTGCTCGACAAAGAATTTGACGCATCCAAAAACCAACTCCTAAAGACAGCCCTCGATTGCTCCAACGATCTGCAAACCCTCATCAATGATGTTCTAGATTTTTCGAAAGTTGAAGCCAATAAAATGGAGGTGGAGATCGCCACCATAAACGGCGGGACCACTTGCCAAGAAGTGCATGCACTACACCTTGCCAATGCCAAAGAAAAAGGCTTGGAATTCAACTACAAGCATGACACCAACCCCCAGATCTACTGCTTTGCCGATCCAGTCCGCCTGCGCCAGATCCTCAATAATCTGATAAACAACGCGATCAAATTCACGAACAAAGGAAGCATCACGCTAACGCTCTCCAAACGTGGCAATTCTCCAGAGGAAATGACGATTCGTTTCGAAGTTTCCGATACAGGAATAGGCATTCCTGAAGAAACGAAAGCGCAACTGTTCATGCCTTTCACCCAACAAAGTGCCTCAACCACACGCCTCTTCGGCGGTACGGGCTTAGGCCTTTCTATATCCCGCAAATTGGTGGAACTCATGAAAGGCACCATAGACGTAGAAAGCGAAGAAGGCAGAGGCTCCACGTTCTGGTTCGAATTGCCCGCAGCACAATCCCCGGCCCCAAAAACCAACGACGTGCCCCAAAAACAGTCGACTAATAGCGCTCAAGAGACCGACTACTCTAACTTACGTGTTCTTATCGTGGACGACAATAAGGCCAATCGCTATATAACGCACGCACTCTACAAGCAAAGACACCAGATAGAGGCTGACCTTGCGGAAGGTGGACAAGAAGCCCTCAATTGCGTAAGGGAAAATAAATACGATATAATTTTCATGGACTGCATGATGCCAGAAATGGATGGATACCAAACCACTCGAGCCATCCGCAACGGCGAATGTGGCGACGACGCAAAGAACTGCATCATTATCGCATTGACAGCCAACACGTCAGCAGAAGATCAAAAGACCTGCAAAGATTGCGGCATGAATGATTACCTATCCAAACCAATAAACCCCAAATCAATCGCTGCGACTTTGAGTAAATGGGCCAATCGTATCGATACCTAATTTGAGATCCTGATTGCCATAATAGTCCAGTCGGGCTCTTTTTTCGAGTGAGACCCAAATAGTGAATTGGCTACTGCCTTTCTAGGATCAGTAAATATCCCCGGAGCAAGCTCTCGACTTCGTCGCCTGCCCCAACACAAACTTTAAACAATCAAAACGCAGCTCGCATACTGTCGACGCACTCCTTAAGGGCCGGTACTGGATTTTCGACATCTCCTTCGTATTCGATAATCGCCATTCCATCAAAGCCACCGACCTCCAATGCCGTCACAAAAGACTTTAGGGGTAAGTTGCCCTTCCCTACGACAACATCTGTCCACATACCATCGTTCCCAAACGTAAAGTCCTTGTAGTGCACGCCATAAATTCTTCCTGCATACTTTTCGGCCCATTCGACTGGTTTACCTTGTACAGGCCCAATCTGCATTGCCCATGCAGTATCTATGCACAGTCCGATATGGGGAGCTCCTAATTCTAGGATATGTTCGATAACATCGGGTGATCCGCCAAACATATAGCCCCCATGGCAATGCAGTCCCACCTTGATCCCAAATTCCTCACACCACTGCTTCACCTTCGGAATCGCAGTTTGAAACGTATCCACCTTAAAGTGAGCCGAAATATGCTTGGCACCAGCAGCAGCCGCACACTCAAACCACATACGCTCGCTGTCATCTCCTACAAAGGTCTGCACTCCAATCGAAACAATAGACACCCCCTTATTTTGGTAAATTCCTACGATCCGCTTCCACGACTCTAAATCATTGAAGTCCGCATGTATCGCACAAACCTCTATAGAATCCAGACCGATCTCTAAGACCTTATCCGCGACAACCGCATTGTCCTTAAAATTTCTAAAACAGTAACTCTGTACTCCAAAATCTCTCGCTCCTGACATAATATATTTCTCCCTATTTATTATTCAAACTAACAATTAAAACCTAACCTCATGCCCTGTCTGGGCCGACTCCGCAATCCCATCCAATATCATCTGAACAACTAAAGCCTGCTCGATCGTAACACCTAGATCCTCTTTGCCCATCAGATGGTTTATGAAATTTGCAAACCGATCACAGTGTTCAAACTCAATCGGCTTCTCTAAATCCTGAACAACCATATACTCCGAACTCGTACCACGATTTCGGTATAACTTCGCAGGGTTTAAACGAGCCCCTCCGTCTGTCCCATACAGCTGCACATCCATACGGTCCTTTTCAGCCGCATGGCACGCCCATGAAACATCCAGACTCATCGAGGCACCGTTCTTAAATTTGATCATCGCGGTTGCGAAATCGTCCACATCAAAGGTTTCACCCTGACGATCCGAAATGCCCCAACTCCCCTCACCCAATCCTCGATTCCCAAACTTCGTATAAGTCGAACCCGATACCGAGACAGGCTTAAAATTGTCCATCACGTACAAGCAAAGATCTAGAAGGTGAACGCCTATATCGTAAAGACACCCGCCTCCCGCCATTTCCTTATCACAGAACCACGTCCCGAATTTTGGAATCCCCGAACGGCGAAACCACCACGCCTTAGCATGATAGATATCTCCCAGAGTCCCATCCGTCGCCAGAGTCCTTATCTTTTGGTGATCTCTAACAAAACGCTGGTTCATCCCAAGAAAAAAGGTCTTACCCGACTTTTTCGCTGCCGCAGCCACCTCCTTGGCTTCCTCAAGACTAAACGCAAAAGGCTTATCCAAGATAACATGTTTACCGGCCAACAATGCTTGAATAGCCAAGGGAGCATGAAACTTATTGGGAACCGCGATGTATACCGCATCAACCTCTGAATCCCCAAAAATCTCATCCGCTGTCGTATAGCGTCTAGGAATATCAAACGCTTTACACAAATCATCCAAACGAGCTGCATTCAAATCCTGAGCGGCAACGATTCTTCCAAACGCATGCTTCACCACAGAGGCCGCGCTAAAGTGGGAAATCATCCCTGCTCCTATAAAACCAAATCGAACTTCATCCATAAGAACTAAAAAATAAGGGGGTTGAGTACAGTGCTCAAAAGCACGATTCCCAAAACCAATCAGTTTTATGACGATCTGTCATCACTCATTAGTTCAGAACTCCCAGAAGATCTATTCTTTCTAAAGAACTCACAAAGCATCCCCTCAAGCCTGCCCAATTGAAAATTAAGAATTGAAGATTGAAAATCCCCTTCCCATTAACACGCCTCAACCTTCCGCGATATCAACTTCACCCCCTCGACTACGGAGGCGGCTCCAAACAAAACCAAATCACTCCCCTAACTCCGTGTGCTCTGCGGTTAAAAAACCTAACCACCCAATCAAAAATCTTCGTGCCTTTCGTGAACTATAGTTTATCCCATGCCTGCGGCGATGAGAGACCAAGCACTACCTAATCAACAATCCAAAATAACGCAGAGCGTTCTCAAAACCACATCAATATTAGCGTTCATTCGCGTCCATGTTTCGTCTCTACGATCCTCAAGTGTCGTCACTTCCATTCCTCGGTACGCGGTTTTAAACAAAACCATAATCCTCACTAGTCCTTTGTGCACAAAAAACCTCCTTAAGCTCATAAAAAGCTTAAAGAGGCCCTCCGCTTCTGCTGGAGCGAAATTACTCCAGTAGAAGACACCCCAAGGTATACCTATATCTCATTTAGAATGGTTTTCCCTCCCATCCTAAACTCATTAATAACTACGGGCTAACAACGACTTCACAGGAGCCAACATGCACTCCAAATTCGTCAAAAACTCGTATGGTTGTCGTGCCAGCTGCTTTCCCGATGACGATCCCTGTTAACCAAACGATCGCGACCGAATTATCGTCACTCGTCCAAGCCAACGCAGGCACCTCAGCATCAGACGGCGAAACGATCGCACTCAACTCAAGCCTTTCATCTACAGCCAACTCCAGACGACTTGGTTCAACCGCTAATCCGGTTACTTCCTTTGCATCGCCAACTGTCGGTTCCGTGACTCTCAACCTAAAATAGACTTCATCCGTATCAACCTCAGGACTATAGACGAGCGTCGCAATCTCACCCTCAATCGTTTCACCCTCGGCCAACAAAGTCCACGGACCATAAGGCAACGAATCCCCCACGAACACATCATAGGACAACTCACTTCTAGCGGGCTTGTAACTATAAGACCACGTACCGTCGTCATTACGTTTCCAAGACGGAAAATCACTTGATGCACCGGGTTCAATTCCCATCGAATACTCCATCAACACAGAAATCCCATTTCCATCAAAATCCGCGTCATCGCTGATTGCCACAGAAATTCCCTTCTCGAGCTTCCACGCGTCAAACTGAGTCAATCGTGTCACTTGAATATTACTCAATTCAAACGAACCTGAAGATCCCCCGATAAACACCCGAAGTGCCTGCACCCCAACCTGAAGAGATACATCCTCTACGAGTATTGAATCAAGCCACTGTCCACTCGTAGACGCTAAAGCGATATCAGTCGTTAAGGCCTCTCCCCCAATTTCAAAACGGATAGCCCCTCCACTGCTCGCAGCCTTATAACGTACCAGAAGGTCATAGTCACCCGCCTCGGCCACATTCACCGTGTAGTTAAGCCACTCACCATCCGACAAATCAGAGAGAACATATCCCTCGATCGGGTCAGATGAAATATCCACCGCATCGTCACGGTATTCCCCTCCTTCATTTGCAGAAGTCGTATCGTGATAAGTAAAGTCCTCACCATCACCCGTAAAACTGTCGTAGTTGACGGCCAACAAAGTACCAGGAACCGCATTCATCTCGAACAAAGGCAGTGCTCCATCGAAGCCGCGAACCGGATCCCCCGAACAAAGATCAGGCCTTACATAAGCGAGTGCCCCCCAACCTGGGTGATCCGTCCGACTATCAGAACGCACTTCATAACTCCCCGTCTTGGCAAGATTCACATCGCGGGCACGTTGTACCCACTTATAGTCTTCCGGATCGATCTTCGTACGGTGAATATAGTGATTAAGAGGCATCTCCCAATAAGGACGAGTTATATTAACCCCTCTAAGAATACGGTCTTGGTTAGTCCCATTGTAAGGATTTATCTTCAAAAACTTAGTACGGCCGGTTCGACCAAAAATTTGATAAAACTCACCCTGCTCTGGGTCTGGCTCCCAAGGCTCAAGCTGATCCGGGTATGAATTCTCATAGGACACATTGTACTTCAGGTGATAATCTAGACCGACGAGAATGCGGTTATCCGACCAACTATAAAGGTCATCTCCTTGGTTCCAGGCGATTTCCGAGATCTGAGTAAGCAACGAAACCCCAAACATCGCATGTGTTTGATCACGAGAGCTCTCAGCCGACTGACCATTGTCAAAAATGTAGTTCGTCAATACACCATCAAAACCCCAATCAGGAATATCATCTAGGTTTTCGAAATTGTAACTATCCTGATGCTCCCCCGCAGAAATTAATGTCGTTGGGTTCGAAGGCCCTGATTCATAAGGTAAATCATCACTACGATGTGCTTGGCCGCGCACATACCTCAACGCTCGGTCGTAGATAATCTCACTATCCAAGAAAATCCCAATCGCTATCACGGTTCTCCAGGCAGACAATTCTTGGTTTCCAGCACGCTTTGAGTCTCCATTGTAACACCCCCAATAAAAGGTCTTATTATTCGCTCCAATATCTGCAAGCGGTGCAACCGTATTCGAATACCCAGGATAGACTAACATCGCACTAAATTTTGCGACATCCTCTTCCTTCCAGCCCGCATTGCTATGCTTAATAAGTTCTGCCGCGGCGATAAGACGTTCACCATATAATCCAACATTTAGGGGCGTACCAATAATAGAGTTTAGATTACTCCAAGTATTTAAAATCTCGATCGCCTTATCTGCATGACGTTGATTGCCATTAAGATGATACATAAGTGCATTTTGATAAGCAGCCGTCATATCGGACTCATAAGGTCCTTTATTCACCGTAGAGCTCCCTTCCCGGCTTACCGAAGTAAACGTCGGATCGCCTTGAACAGCGTACGAAGAGCTAGAAAATGAATCTGCCGCCAACTTCGCATAAGAGCTCGCCCACGGCTGCTGACCGGCTGCTATCCCAGCTCGCATTCTCGCTAAATCCGACTTCTTATGATAGATCCCCGGATGAGTAAACCGCCCCATCTTAACCATCGGAGTAGCGTAGGTCAGAATCAACGTATCCATTCCTTCAACATTTGTTCCATTGTCCTCATAAACGAGGCTCCACCCATTCTCCATTCTCTCAGGAGAAAGCATTAGCCCTCCATCACTCAAAACGCCCTTCCAATTCAAGAGAGTCCAACTTCCATTTCGAACATCTCCATCGACATCAATTTCGATCTGAGATCCTTCTCCAAATAGGGCGTCTCCAGTAAAGAAGTGAGTCCCGTCGATATCACCAACCTTGAACGTACCGAAATCACCAAAGTCTAAATCGACAACCAAAGGAATCTCACTAGGAATCTCAAAATCGACTCCTGGCTCGGAATAGCTCAGAATGAGCGTATCTGGGCCAGCTATATCACCATTGATCCCCTGATCTTCGAAGTGCATGCCCCAACCTCCTTCAATATCTTCAGACGACAGGACAACTCCATCGTCGACAAGAATTCCCTCCCATTGAAAAGCGAGAAAATCTCCCTCTACCGGAGTATCAACAAAATCGATATCCAAAACAGATCCAGTAGCAAAGAGAACACTTCCCTTCAAAGGGCCTGCAATAGCAACATCATCGAGTGAAACCACCCCAGACTCTACCTTTAAAACCAAGGACTCACCGTCTCCCTTAATAATCCGCTCGTCTTCATTTGGTTCGGCATACGTGACGACTAAAGTATCGGGTCCTTCACAATCTCCATTCACCCCAGTGTCTTCGATCGAAAAACTCCACCCCGCAATAACATCTTCGGATTGAATACTGAGTCCGTTATTCGTCATCACGCCTTCGCAGGTCATAACCGTCCAGCTTCCTTCTAACGGAGTACCCAGAAAACCAACATCAAGTTTAGCTCCATCAGCGAAGGAAACGTCACCTCCGACTCCATCGTTCTCAATATCATCGACAAAGATAGGAGTCAGCCCCCCATCATCGATCGCCACCTTCAGAGTTCCAAAAGCACCTTGAACCCAATCTCCATCTGAGACTGTGCTTGAACCGATACCAATTTGCGTCGCACCAGAACCAACGACATAAAATTCGCCTACACCATCTCCAACACCGAGATGAAGCCCCAGACGGGTCGTTAATATTCCACCAGAAACTTCAAATCTCCCCACGCCCTTATTACCCACTAACAAACTTGCATTCGCATAAGTACGCCTCACCTCGAGTTCTCCCCCGGAAAGAATATACGCACCCGATCCCTCATGATCCGTTCCAACCTGCAACGCATTTACTCTAAAACGCCCTGCTGAGTGATTAACCGTTCCAATCCCACCCGTATGTCCCACCGACGTAACTCGATTAGTATTCGCAGTAACCAATAGATCTCCACCTGCGATATCAAAGACTCCCGTACCTGCTCGGCCCACATAGATCCCATCGAAACTAACGTTCGAATCCGCGGTAAAGATCGCCCGATCTTCCCCTTCCGAATTGATAATCGCATTATTCCCCTTTCCAGCCGGAACGACTCCACCTTCCCAATTCGCTGCATTCGAAAAAATATTATCTCCGCCTGCATTATTCCAAAGAATATCAGCCGCCTTCGCTACATTCACACTCAGGATCACAGCTAAAACTCCAATCCAGATTCTTCCGTTTAGTGTACTTCTCATCTTATATCTTAAATAGGGTAAATTCGAACGGCTCACGCCTCACATCCTCACCGCTCGAATCGACACGATCAGAAAGGAAAGCCAAACAGCCTTTCAAACCTTTCAAGCCAGATGAGACTATCAACACCTTACTTAGTCAAACGCTTGACTAACTATAAAAACTGAGGCTTCGCCCTCAATTTCTTACTCCCTTCCATCGTGACGCTGCAAACGATGCAAATCGTATAAAGCGTGGACCGCCTTTCTTTACAGGGGGCAATTCTGAATCCATAAATTTCAGTTAAAATCAGAATAGCAGAACAAGATGACTATTCAGGACTCTATTAACTCCCATAAACAGTACATTCGCATGAATTAGCATTCATTCGCGGTTTTAAAAGACCAAATCCCGAGAAACACCGATTCAAAATACCCGACGTAACCCAACATACGCGTTGTCGTTTTCACCAAACTGCCCAAAGAAACTTCTGTCCGTTCCACGGAACAGGTTTACCCCAACATCATAACGCCAATCATCTGTCGCCTTCCATATCGCCCCCAATCGCGAATAGGAGTCATAATCGGATGGGCTATAAAATACAAACAGACTAAGAGTAAGCCGCTGCTGCATCAGTTGCTTGCGAAGCCGAAGAGTGACCATTTCCCGATCCTTTGCACCCTCTTCATTTCCACGGGGACTTTCAACATAGTATTGAAGAGACCCTGTTAGGTCCGTTCCCAACTCCCGTTCATATCCAATCAATAACCGCGACTCACTGGGACGCACTAATTGGGAAACATGCCTTCCATAATCGTGGCTGTCATAATACCCCCCCTCAAAACTCACTACACCACGGGCCAATGGACCACGTGCCGACATCCCGTAAACCGCTAAACGAGGAAAAACAGAAAGCCCCGTCTCGGTATCCATCCCTGCCGGACTTTTCCAAAAACCAGAATACGCATAGGCCGCATACTCCACACTCCCAAATAAACGAGAGACACGAAGATGAATCTCATCGTCATCGAAACTCTGATTACGTTCATCCACATCAATAGCACTGGGCTCCCTGATCAGCCCCCCGCTCGCTCCATCAAAATAAACGAGACGCTCACCATCAATAAAGCGATCGGACTCAAATTGCGGCGAATACACCAAATCAATATTCGCCCACTCCTGATACCACGAAGCTCTCACCGAATCCTGAGGAGCTTTCAAATACTCCACATCACGCCCCAAAAAGAAGGAATTCCAATCCTTCGAAAAGAGATCGTTAATAAATACGAGATCCCCCACTCCCCAAGTCGCCACCTGTCGCCCGACTTTTAGATCCAAGGAATCGAATACCCCAAACTCCAAATTCAATACACGCAGATCCAACCAACTCTGGCCTGACTCCAAGTCAAACTCCTGCTTATCAACCTCTCCATCGTAGAGAAAATCCACACTGGCATTCAATAAAACCGCCCCAAACTCACGCTCCCAATCAAGCCGACCACGAAGTTCCTCCAAGGTCGTATCAGAGTATGAACCCGCTCGACTCAAACGTCGCCCGTACCGAGCTTCAATAAATCCAGTCACATCCAAACCAGACTCCACACCAGTCGAAGTATCACCCCGAGCATCACCTCCCCCAAGACCACTAGGCAAACTCGGAACCGACCCCGATCCTCCTAATCCACTTGGCAACGATGGTGCCGCCGCCCACAAGAACGGAACACTCACCATACCAATCGCCAACAAACTCCAAAGTCTAACAAGATACCGAATCATAACAACCTCACCCCCAACCCCTCTATCTCAAGTGCTTACGAGGAGGCGTGCGCAAACTTCTCTCCTGAAACAACGAATCCTCAAAACCGTTATTATACTCAACCTTCTCATAACCTAAAACTGTAAATCCCCCTATTCGAGAATCACTCATTCGACTTTTCATCACGGTATAGAATCCCTCAATCTGTTGGACATCCAAAACCTCATAGGTTCGATACACCTCACCCTGATCGTCTGAATACTCAATTTTCACCGCTAAGAACGATGTCTTATGTATCCAAGAAACATACGAATCGAACTCACCCGATCCAGTCACCTTAGGAGTCGATTTCAAAACATAGTAGTCATCAGTCTCTTCAACTAACTGATGATCGTCCAAATACGGCGACCGCCCCGAAACATCTTCGTAGAAAAAGTGAGCCCCCACGAAACTGGTTCGCTCATCCCCCGCCGCAATTCGCTTCACGAGATCCAATGCCGGTAGATACAACCAACGTTCATCTTTACCGTTCGCCTGCTTCCATACGAGAAACGACGTTCCCTTTACATCGGAAGGACGCTCGAAATAGACGTAGAACTTCTGATTCAGCTCATCCCCCTCATCGTTTCGCCGTAGTATCCTCAAGGACCGTTCCCGCACACGACCTTGGGAATCTTCGATCGTCATCCTCAATTTCGCCTTACCATCCTGCCCTTGATAATAAGCGGTCGCATTCGCTCGATCCACAATCTCACGAACAGTCAACTCACTTGCATTTAATCCCCAAACGCCAAAGGCAACTCCAATAAAAATATATAGTAGTTTCATATCATCCTTTCCTAAACAAATTCAGTTTCACAAAAACATCATCCCACCCACCGTCGAATCAATCGAATCATCGCAGGAAGAAGAAGCAGCGAAGCGACTCCCGCTAAGACTAATATCGATGAGATCAAAACACCCACTGTTTGATAAGGAACCAAAGGAGCGAACAACAAAGGCGAAAAACCCAAACCAATAACAATCACGTTTCTCACGATCGCCCGAGCGGGTTCACCAAAAGAGTGATCCATCGCCAACCCCCAATCACCGTATTTCCGATACGCTTCCCGTGTCCTTGCCAAAAAGTGAATCGCATAATCAACCGCGAGTCCCAAGCTCAATGAACTCAACACCGCTACAGGCATATCATACTCTTTACCCAACCAACCAAGAATACCGTAGATAACGACAATCGTAAAAGCCAAGGGAATCATCGACAACATCCCCCACCACAAGGAGCGGAACAACACAGACATAAGAAGAAGCACCACAACAAAACTGCTTAGAAACGCCTTCGCCATTCCAGACACCATTTGCTCCTGCCAAATCACGTTAATATAAGTTAAACCAAACCAATGCGATTCAAGCCCCGCTGGGAGCGGATGTTCAGCAAGGTAGATCTCTAACTGATCCACCAACGCCTTCATATCCACATTATTCCCAGAATTCATCTGTATCCACAAAACAGACTGTTTAAAGTCAGGTGTTACAAAATGCCACAAATCCTGAGGACGATGGCTGCTCTCATAAGTCATCAAGGTCTGTGCCACTGCATTTCCAGTTTCTGGAACTCGATAACGTTCCTCATCCCCCTCAAACAATTCCCGATGCAAAGTCTTAACGACTTCCGGTAATCCAAGCACCTTTCCCACGTGCGGATTGCTCAAAAGATGTGACTCCAACTTTTCCAAGGAACGAAGCACCTCGGGGTTCTTAAAATACTCACCCGATTGCCACGTCTCATCCATCATTTGGATCACGGCATCCCACGCATCCCAACGATCATCGTCCGCAGTATTATCCTGACGATCCAAAGCCCAGTCTTGCAGACTCAAAAATTCAGTCTCCCCAAAGTGACCATAGTCAATCTCGCTCAAAGCAACCTGCAGCTCTTCCTTCTCCAATTCCTTTAAATCACTCGCGGCCTCAAGAATCGGACCCGCAAACGTACTCTCATCACGATCCGGTCCATCAATGGCCAAGTACGCCATGTAGGTCCCAGCCATACGCTCATTCATAACAGCGTCGGCAACGCGTATTTCGTGATCCACCTCAAACCAATTCACCGGATTATCGTTAATCACGATCTTCGAAATCCCCACCAGTGAAAAGAAGACAAGAGCCATCCCCAAAATAACGATCAACTTAGCCTGCGAAAATGTAAAACGCCCCACAAGCACAAGAAAGCCCGTTTTTTCACTGCCCTCTTTTTCAGACTTCGCTTCCTTCCAACCAAATCCCTCCAGAGCCTTCTCCGGCAAAAGCATCGCAAATGCAGGCATCAATATAATAGTAAACAACCACGCCGCAAAGGTCCCGATCGCCACAAAGATCCCAAAGACCTGAACCGGCGGGATTGGCGTCAACGCCAACGATGCAAAACCAATACTAGTCGTCAGTGACGTAAAGAGCATCGGACTCCAGAGCTCCTCCAACGTTTGCCTCAAAGCAACCTTTCTATCCTTAACAAGCGGATACCGATCAAAGAAATCCGACAAGATGTGAACCGCATCCAACACCGCAATCGGCATAATAAAGATAGGGATCATCGAACTCATGATGTGAATCGTATTGCCCGTTATCACCAACAAAGACATCGCTACAATCACCGACAGCATCGCCACGATCATCGGAGAGATGATCAACTTCAGGTTGCGGAAGAAAAACCACATCAACACGAAAATCAACGCCATGGCCAGCGGTGCCGACAACGCCATTTGCTTAAACATCTCTACCCCAAAGCGATCCTGGGCAATCGGTAACCCCGCTACATAATAGCGGTCCTCCCCATCGAAACTCTCGATCACTCCCTTCAAGTGCTCCGCAACTTGGTTACTCACCCCTTTCGAACTCAAAGGGAAATACAATGCCAACGCTTTCAAGTCCTCGGAAACCATCGCCCCTTCATACATCGGAAGCCGTGCAGCCGTAACCGCAATATTCCGTGCATCCTCAGCACGACGAGGAACCTCCGGCATCAACCACCTAAAACTAACCGTGCCCAGGCCTCC
>CAWVWU010000062.1:0-18422 GCA_963933925.1 uncultured Puniceicoccaceae bacterium | reverse complement strand
GTCGCTCTTGCTTAAGCTTTTTCTACTAAATAATTTGCTTAAGTGAGTGCCATTCACGTTTGACCCCTTTTAGGCAAGCATCAGCTTAACGAAGCGGGAGCGGACTTCATGTCTTAGGAATATGCCGCTTAAGGATACGCATCCTCCTGAATGGGCATCTCCTAGGGCATTGATAGAGCCTCGAACGTCGAGAAGTATTTCGCTTTGCTTCGGATCTAGATTGATAAGATCGTATGGAATCCGAATGTTAAGGGAGTAGTTGATTCCGGTGTCCGATTGGCTGATGCTAATGCCGGATACCGGTTGATTGACATCATTGAAGGCTTGAGCGGGGATCTTGTTTTTGGTGTCTGCGGGAACGATCGTAAAGGCTTTGGTCTCCGATTCGTCGTTAACTGCAATCAATACATCGATACCAGATCCAGAGGTGACGCCGAGGTTAGAAGGTGCGGTCGGGACTATGTTCGAATCTTCGATGGCGAGGTCGAATATTAGGCCGCTTTCATCGTAGGAGACTTGGCCTCGAATCGCTTCGATTCCAGCGAGTTCGATGGAGAATGCGCCGCCGTTTTGAAGGATTTTACGGGGTTGTATGAGAACTCCCTTGCAAAGGATATTACTGCTTTCCGTTGATAGATTGAGATCAAGGGGTCCTTCGATCGTTGTCTTGAGTTCGACTGATATCGGCACGCTGGTGGTTTCACCTGCAGCGACATTTGCCTGGAAGTTTACGGGTGCGATCGATCCACAGGTGGCACTAATCGAGAAGTCGCCTTGAAGGTCGGTATCGCCGTTATTTTCGATGGTAGCTTTGATCGTGTTTTGACTTCCGCCCTCAAAGACGAAGGCGTCTTGGGCCTCTAAGGTTGCGATAATGCGGTCACCGACACCCTTGAATCCTCTGCCTGTATTAGGAATGGTCGGTTCGAATTCGCCGAGGAATCCATCTTTCTGGTGAGCTTCGATCATCTCGTCGCACATGGCCCAAATTTTGTCTAGCGGAAGAGTCGCTGCGGTATGCGGATCCATCATTGCGGCGTGATAGATACTTTCGCGTTTTCCGGTGAGAGCGGCTTCTACCGTGAGTTCCTGTGTGCTTACGTTGGATCGACAGATTGCGGCGAGTTGCGGCGGGAGCTTGCCGATGTGAGTCGGCTGAACTCCATTACTATCTATGAGGCATGGAACTTCAACGCAGCATCCGTCAGGGAGGTTCGTAATGAGTCCACGGTTGGGCACGTTGCCATAGACGACGGTCGGTGTATTGGTTTCTTGAGCGTAGATGATGTAGGATCCGTATTCGTGAGATTGTGGCTCGACTTCGAAAACCGCGTTTTTGCCTTCGCCAAGAAGATCACGTTCTTGTTGTTGCCAAGTGGCGATCACGATCTCGCAACGGCGTCGGTATTCATCGATTGGGATGCCGAACTTTTGAATCATTTCCTCGCCGTGGTGAATGAAGTAGGGGACGTATTCGCTTTGGTGTTCGCTTGACTCGGTAACGAAATAGCCCAGGCGGCGCATCATTTCGAAGCGTACTTTGTCCTGTGCGAACGTTGCAGGGTTTTCCAATGCTTTGAAGAGCAGAGGGTATGCGTCTTGGCCGCGGTACTGAAATTCTAGAAAGAATGCCATGTGGTTAATACCAGCGACCTTGTAGGTGACGTCCTCATAGTTGAGTCTTGTGTAATTGGCGAGGTTTTTGGATGTGCCTTGGACAGAGTGGCATAATCCGATATGCGGAATGCCTACGGCACGGTCGACTGCCCAGCAGTTGGTTGCCATGGGATTTGAGTAATTGAGTAAGAGGCAATTAGTATGGCCCACCTTTTCAATGTCCTGAGCAATTTCGATGATTTTTGGAATCGTCCGTAGTGAGCGGAAAATTCCGCCGATTCCCAATGTGTCAGCGATGGTTTGTTTGAGACCGTATTTCGCAGGTATTTCGAAGTCGACTACGGTCGATGGTTCGTAGCCTCCCACTTGGATGGTACAGATCACGTAGCTCGCGTTTCGAATCGAGTCCGTCCGGTTGGTCGTTGCTGTGACTATGGCTGGGACTGCAAGCGTGGCTACAATCTTTCTCGCCATAGCTTCAGCGATTTTTAGGCGCTGGGGATCAATATCCATGAGGCAGATTTCGGAATCAGCTAATTCTGAAAACTGGAGTATGTCGCCGATGAGTTTTTTTGCAAAAATGACGGAGCCTGCCCCGATGATTGTTATTTTATTTCTCATGGTAGTATAGACGAATTGTGATTCTATTGATCCTGGTGGAAGTGCGAAGGTATGAAGAATAGCGGACTTATGAAGATTCTATCAAGAATCGTGTTGTGATTTGGAATAAACAATATGTGATATATGGTTATGAATGAATCTTTGTTTCGAATTCTACACGCCGGCGTTGAAGTAGCGACGAGCCGCGAGTACTTTTTCAACAACGAAACGAGGCCCAACCCTGATGGGACGATGGTGATTCAAAGGACCTTGGAAGGAACCGGATTGATTGAAAGGGAAGGGAGGGAGTTCCTTGTCTCTAAGGATCGGGCCATGGTTTTCTGCTATGGGGAGAATTCCTGCTATAGCATTGCTCCTGGTTGCGATAAGTATCGATTCGACTATCTGGGATTTTGCGGTGAAGCGGGGAGGTCGGCCTTTGCGGAATTAGTAGACTCTTGTGGTCCCGTTATTGATTTGAGTCCTGGAACTGAGGGAACGTTGAAATTCGATGCTTTGCTTGCTCGATATATGGCTAAGGCATTTCGAGATCGCTACGAAATGTCGGCGATGACCTACGAAGTGATTATGAGCCTTTTGAGGCAACGGTCAGAGGTGGGAGCTCAGAGTGTGGCAGAGATGGTTGCGTGGGAGTGGATACAGAGTGAGTTTGAAAGACCGTTTAATATTAAGGAACTGGCGAGTCGGCTGGGGGTGAGTCGTGAGCATTTGACCCGCCGGTTCAATAAGGCCTTTGGTCTTTCTCCAGGTTCTTTGTTGAGCCGATTGCGGCTCGAAAAAGGGAGATCGATGGTGCTAGGGACAGGACTGGATTTAGAGACAATCTCAAATGCGTGTGGATTTGCCGATGGGAATACCTTTTGCCGTTCCTATCGAACCTATTGGGGAACCAGTCCGATTAAAGATCGCAGAAGTCAAATGCTCACCGGACGCGATGGGGTAGACGGGTGACGCATTTTTATTGAGTCCTTGGAGGGTCGCTCGCGAATCGATCAGGGCTCGGAGAAGACGAAGTCAGCACCGTAGGCACCGTAGAGTCCGCCGTCTTGCCAGGTTTGTCCGAGATCGTCGCTGTAGTAAGAGCCTTCTTCGAAGGTCGAAGCCCATAGTCGGTTTGCTTGATGCGGATCGAATGCGAGCACAAAAATGTGATCGCTGGGCAATCCGTCGCTACGGTTTGCCCACGTTTTTCCGGCATCGGCAGAGACATGAACGCCGCATCCCCAACCGCCGATCGCCATCAAGGCTGGCTCCTGCGGAGCGATGCTGGCGGCGTAGAGTTGGGCGGTGGAAGTGTTGGGAGCAACGGCGTTCCAGGTGGCGCCTGCATCGTTCGAACGCCAAGCGCCTTGCCCCAGGGTGACTGCCAGCATGCGTTGCGGTTCAGTTGGACTTTGAACGAGTCGAGTCACAGTAGCGGTGGGAAAATCGAGTCGGTTCCAAGTGAGGGCGGCGTCGGTGGAGGCGTAGATTCCTTCTTCCATGCCGATGAGAACGCGACCGGCCTGAGCTCGATCGACGACCACGGTTTGGCAATACAAGCGATCCAATCCGCTTTGAGTGAGGGTCCAGGTCTGGCCGGCATCCACGGACCGTAAGGGGCCCCACATCGTGACTGCGTAGACGAGATCCGGATTGGATCGATCGAACGCGATAGAGCGGACATCGAGCACGTCCCAGCTGGTTGTCTTACGCCAGGTTTTTCCGACGTCGGCCGTGCGCACCACACCATCGGCGGAAGCGATTAGTTTTATGGCCGAGTTGGTCGGGTGTATCGCAACACTAGCTACGCCGAGAATGCGCGGTCCTGTGTGTATCCATTCGCCGGAGGTAAGTCTTTGATAGAGGCCGGAATCAGAAGGAGTGGCGGTATCCTGCTGGGCCTTGGTCATGGTCACTGCTGCGTAGAGGGTGGGCTCGTCGGTGTCGACTGGTGGTGGCGAAACAACGGTGTCCAAAACGGGCGTTTGTGCGGCAGGGGTTCCGGCATTGTCTCGGAAATCGAGAAGATAGGATTCGTCTTTATGCTGCAAGGCAAGTTGGCGACTGCCGACCTCGGCGTGACCAAAGGGACTTTCAAACAAAGGCCAATTGGCATAGTCGACCGGAGCATCGTTCACGCTCGGTACGTCGCCATAGCGAGCGTGTAGTGTGGTACCATCGAGAGCGGTGAAAGAAATCTCCGGTGTTGGCGACAGTGAAAAGGTGACCGGCAAAGCCCGCACAACCTGTTGGAACGCTTCCAAGGAAGGGAAGTCGCGTTTGGGGGCGACTTGTACGATGTACCCATTTTTACAGGCTTCGCTGACGTAGCAGCGATGGCCGACGCCCCATTCTTCAAAGTCGCCGCTGACGAGGACGCCGCCTGCGCCGCCGCTTAGGAATCCGGTCCAGTCATTGGGCTTCCATTCACCGGGCACGCAAGGGCGGCAAGCGATGTAGACAGGGCCGCCTTGGGTGAAAATCCACCCCGATGGGTCTTCGATAGTGTGTTCCAAGTCCCGTGAGAAAAAGAGAGTCACATGCTGGAAGAGGGCCGAGGACGGAATGTCCTGCAGGGCGACGAGGGCGCAACCGCTTTGAACGACCTGTTCGTACGGGGATCCGCCGGGCAGTTTATCCGGGGAATCGTAGTCTGACTTGGATCGTGTGATCAGGTCGGTAACCACAGCAGGATCGGCCGCGAAGTACATGCTGCCTTCGATTTCCGAGGCATAAGGCTGGGTGCCGAAAAAGGAAGGGCAGCGCATCACCGCATTTTCGGTGCGCCAGATCAGACCCCAGGTTTGCTGTTGGATAGGTTGCAGCAGCCCCCCTTGGGAAGAGCCGAGGATGAAGTCCGGATCGACATAGGTGTATTTGTAAACGGGTATCGTTCGTTTGTCGCCGATGACGAAGGAATCCGGCCCCGCGTGTCGCATGCGCCAGCGCGTCCGTTTGCGTTCGAGTTCGACGTAGGGCTCCGCACGATCCCGAGCGATCCGTTCGAGAATCGCCGGTGGCTCGTATCCACTGAGTGCTATCAGTTTGGCCCCGCGTTCCGGGAGCTCGTTGCGTAACTGGTGGCGCGTGACTTGGCGTTCGCTCGGTTCGTAGTCGCCCAGCCCGAACAGGAGCCAGCCAAGTGCAGCTGCGGCAGTGCGTCCAGGGGCCATGATATGACGCGGGTAGACGCGACTGTGGGCGCCACCGTAGAGACCATCCAGAGTTTCTACTGCGTAATCGTAGAGAATGTAATCCAACATTTTTTTGGCACGATCACGAAAGACCGGATCTTTTGCCCAACCAGCTAGCAAGGCGAGCCCGATGGCGTATTCCTCTATATAGTTCGGCGAATCATATTCACCCTGTCCATACCCAGTGACCACATTTATCCAGTGGTCCAGGTATTCCTGAGCCTCGGCCATGTTTTCCGCCGAAGACTTGCCGTTGAACCAATGTTCCGGGCCCGCGTCCGGATAGCTTTGGGCAGCGAGGTAGAGGCTCGAATACGACAGTACCCAATGGTTTTCCGTATCGCCCCGGCTCGGCCAGTAGGTGTGCCAAAGTTCGGCGATCCGGGCGCGACTCGATTTATCAAGCGTGTGTTCTCCCGCCATCATCACCGCCACCGTGGGATACACCCAAAACATGTCTCCCGAAGGAGCACCTCTATCGAGTTGGTTCAGCCGAGCGAGGGCTGCGTCAAGATTTTCGCCCCGCTGCAGGCACGCGGCGATGTCGAACTTGCTACCTTGGCTTGCGTCACCCGGCACCACGGCGTCGACCGCTTGGGAAAGGATGAATTCGCGTCGTTCCTGATAGCGTTGGAAGATGGCGGCATCGGAGAGATCCGGCGATGTACCCGTTGGATTATGGGAAGAACTGGAGGTGTCGTGGCGGCGGGTCATGAGTTTAGAATGAGTTAAAACGTGTCGGAACGGACTGGTCTATAATGGAGGATCTTGTATTTCATTTAGTAGCGAGTGGCGTGGATTCTCGGTCGTTATGCTGTTCCTTTTTTTGCAATTGCTCTTAAAATCGCACAGCTATCTTAGGGTAGTTATCGCATTAACCAAGGCATCCTTATGACTTGGATTCCTTTGAATAAAGGAACGTGTGCCGCATACTGTAAAGCAGTGGTCTTCTATGCGCGAGCAGGGGGATATGTCCGACCGCCGCCACTCATCAAAATCGATGGTGCTGAGGACTGGATTGACTTAAGGAGATATGAATTCGTTTAGTACGATGTGTTGTTTTGGGTCTATTCACTTTACGGCGCGGTTCAAACGCGTAGCCTTTCTTTTTCGTTGGGAGGCTTGGTGAGCAAGCGGCTCAATGATGCCTCATTCTCTAACCCCTTAAGGGTGTACTCGCCCGATAACGAAATGATTTCACTTCGAAAAAACAATCCTCTTCTACGATTCCTTGGAGTCGTCTGTTTATTACAAGGTATCTTTTTGTCCTCAGATTTGTCTGCTAGTGATGTAGATGCTGAAAATGAGATATCGATGAAGTATCCGGCGTCATGGTACAGGCAGCTTTGGCGTGAGGCACTTCCTTCAGGGAATGGAATTATAGCTGCAGCTGTTTATGGGCATGTCAATAATGAGCGGGTGTTACTGACCCATGATGATCTCTGGCATGAGGTCGTTACCATGGACTTGCCTGATGTGAGCCATACTATTCCGGAAATTCGCCGACTTTTATTGGAAGGCAATTCCCAAGAGGCCAATGGGATGATGGAAGCGGCTCTCCAGGATGCGGGCTATGAACCCGATATCGGGGCTCCTTTACCATTGGGGGATCTGTTAGTTGATATGCCGGTTGATGAAGGTTTTATGAATTATCGCCGCACCCTAGATATGACTACTGGCGAAGTCGCTGTGCGTTGGACGGATGGGGCAACTGACTATAAGCGTAAGCTCTTTGTTTCCCGTACGCATGATCTTGTGGTCATGGAAGTCAGCTGTTCTGGCGAGGGGGAACTGGATGCGACCTTCTCTTTGGACCTTCATGACCGTAGGGATGTGCATGTTGATTGGGGAACCGAACCGGAGTTGCCCAAGAATTTCGAAGCCAAGGCTTCGGCTGATGGGTTCATTCGTTATGCGGCAACTAACAACAATGATGAAACCGACTTTGGTGCGGTGGCTCGTGTCATCGCCGGTGATGCGACCTTATCGGCGAAGGACGGATCGATCCATGTTGTGGGTGGTAAGCGGGCGTTGGTGATTATGAAGCTCTTTATCAAGAGCGAGCGTCACAAAGAGTGGACTGCTTTGGAAGAGGATTTAAACAGCACCGAGGCGGACTACTTGGCGTTGCTGAAACCGCACGCGGCCGAGCATGGTGAACTTTTTAATCGAGTGACGCTCAACGTTGACGATAGCGATGAAGGGCACGAGCTTTCAACCGAGGAACTCCTTCTCGATGCGTATCAGGGGGAAGTCCCAACGGCTATGGTGGAGAAGATGTGGGCTTTCGGTCGCTACCTGCTTATTTCGAGTTCCAAGGCCGGTGGACAGCCGTGTCCGTTACAGGGGAAGTGGACAGGCTTTTATCGTGGATACTGGACCTTTAACATGGCCAACGAGAACCTGCAGATGAACTACTGGCAGGCTATGAGCGGCAATATCATTGAAACGGCACTGCCTGTTTTTGACTACTTTGATCGCATGATGGACGATTTTCGTGAGAATGCCCGCAAGCTCTACGGGTGTGATGGGATCGTGGTATCTTGCATCACCACACCTCCATCGGGACTCTTTAAAGATATTCAGCCGCATATCCTCTATTGGACCGGAGGGGGAGCGTGGGTGGGACAGCACTACTATGATTACTATTTGCATACCAGTGATGAGACTTTCCTCAAAGAACGGGCAATGCCCTTCCTACGGGAAGTGGCTCTCTTCTATGAAGACTTCTTCACTCTTGACGAAAAGGGCTACTATGTAAGCTCGCCTTCCAATTCTCCTGAAAATCAGCCAGGTAATCAAACAGGACGTCGGAACCAGACTACGATGAACGCGACCATGGATTTCGCTTTGGCGAAGGAAGTTCTGACTAACCTAATCGAAGGGGCAGAAGTAACGGGAGCGTTTCAAGAGGATGTCGAGAAATGGGAGGATATGCTGACTAAGATACCTCCGTATCAGGTTAATGAGGATGGTGCGGTCCGTGAGTGGATGCATCCGTTCTATGATGACAACTACCACCACCGCCACCAGTCACATATCTATCCCGTTTTTCCTGGGTTTGAGGTGACTGCGGATTCTGACCCTGAGCTCTTTGAGGCATTCTTGGTCGCGATTCGCAAGCGTCTCGACATCGGTATTAGTTCTCAAACGGGGTGGTCTCTGGCTCATATGTCCAATGTCTACGCTCGTATGGGTGAGGGGGATAGTGCTTTGCGTTGCTTGAGCCTCATGTCGCGGGCCTGCGTGATGAACAACTTCTTTACGACGCACAATGATTGGCGTTTTAGTGGTATCGGTGGGAAATTCGAACCTGCTCCTTACCAGATCGACGCTAACTTCGGCTGGACTGCGGCCGTGCAAGAGATGTTGCTCTTTTCGGTTCCGGGGACTATTTCCGTGGTTCCGGCTCTCCCTGAAAAATGGGTTAAGGGGTCCGTCTCGGGTCTTTTGGCACGTGGAGGAGTTGAGGTGTCTGTTGCCTGGGATCAGGAAGAGGGATCTGCGACAGTTGAGCTCAAGGCTCTCAAACGGGATCAAGCCGTTACTGTAAAGTCTCCCTTTGGTCAGAAGATCGAAACGGTTGACCTGGAAGTGGGAGAGGTCAGGAATATTAGGTTCTAATCTCTGCCATTGAACTGTTCTTTTGAAGTATTAATAAATTTCTAATGTTAGCACGGAAACACTTACTCACCTTTCTTTCGTTAAGTCTTGTAGGCTCAGCTTTTGCGGACACTCCAAGCGATCTTCCATCTGGATACACGTTGCAATATGAGCAAAACTTTGATTCGGAGGATTCCGTAGAGGGCTTTATGTTATCGGATGCGACAGCATGGAAACACTCTCTTGTTGGAGATAACGGGGTACTCGTGCTTGAGAAGCAATGTGACTATACTCCACCACACCGTTCTCCGCACAGTGTAGCTCTCATTCGAGATCTTACCTTTGGAGATTTTGTGATGGAAGTCGATGTCATGCAGACAGGGGTGCTAGGCATTCCTGTTGAAAAATTTGTGAAGGAGAGGGCCAATGCGGTTGATACAGTTCCCTATGGGCACCGGGATCATTGTTTCATACTTGGATACGAGGACCCAAGTCACTTTGTCTACATCCACGTAGCCAATAGGGCTGACCATGCCGCTCATAATGTCTTCTTGGTAGATGATGCTCCGCGTGTACCCATTACAGACTACCGATCAACGGGGTGTGATTGGGGGATCGGAGAATGGAAAAAGGTCCGTATCGTGCGGAATACAAAAAAGAAAACCGTTGTTCTCTATTTTGAGGATATGCTTACCCCCGCATTGATTGCTGACGACATCCCTTATGATTTTGGTTTTATAGGTTTCGGTTCGTTTGATGATATTGGTATGGTGGACAATATTAAAATATGGGCACCCGCAGTGAGAGAAAGTGAGCAGACTTTTTTTCAATAATGGTGTTTAGGTAAACGAATCGTGGAGGGCGGCGAGAGTCGAAATCAGAGCTGATATATCAATATGCACAGTCAGACCTCTTTCGCGAACGTAGCGATCGCTAGATTTGACTTCAGGGAGGTTGATGCTGCCTCGTTTACATCTTTTTAGGGGGCTGTTTGGGCTGGTTTTTCGTGACTATTGGTGATTTTAGAGAATCAGGGTTTGTCGATCTATGTAACGTAATGAGAGGTTAAATGTTCCTAGGTCTTTACAGTCTGAATAAGCTCTGCTTTTATTAGGTATGAATCTGACTACCGTGTTTTCCTTTATTGCCGACCGTCGATTGTTGGTTTCCTTCTTCCTTCTAGCCTTTGCCGTGGTGCTACCGAGTCAGGGTGGAGTGACTGGGTATCTCAAAATTGATGATATACCTGGGGAGTCGAAATTCGCTGAGCATGAAGATGAGATAGATTTTTATGGAATCTCTTGGAATGTGAAGAGTGCTACAGTAGAGATTGACGGCGGACGTACCAGGGCTCGAGCAGAACTGAGTGGCATTACCGTCCACAAAAATTACGACTCCTCATCTCCCTATTTGTTTCTAGCCGTTGCTCAAGGGAAGGCATTTGATGAGATAACGTTAACGATGACTCGCCCAAGTGAAACGGGGGGGGGGCGCTTATTTGCAAATTACCCTGACAAATTGTGTCGTAACGAATTATGAGGTCAATGGTGAGGGTAGTTCAAGCGAACCGCTTTCTGAGCATGTGAGTTTCGCCTATGAAAAAATTACGATTCGCTACACCGCTCAAACCGATGATGGTGCCGCTGGTGACGAGCACGAGATCACCTATGATATCGCCGCAGGGGTGTAACAGATGCCCATTATGAGGACTATAGATTGCGGCCGATTGGGGCGTTGGACGCGTTACGTGACTCTTTGGGGGACGCTTTTGACGCTCAGTCTCGTTGGTTATGCCGGCGGGTTTCTTAAGATCGATGATATTGATGGCGAGTCGAAAGCCGCCGGCTACCAGGGATGGATAGATGTTCAATCATTTGTCGTTGGTATTGGGTCCAGTGTATCCGATTCTGACGGTTCGACTCGAACCCGATCAACGGCCGTGCCTGAATCATTGAAGGTTGAAAAATTGTTCGATGCGGCATCGCCCTATCTATTCTTAGCATCCGCACAACAAAAAGTGTTTGGTTCAGTTGTCTTGGAGTCTAATGTTTCTCTCCCCCAAGAAGGCAGCACTAGGATTCGCTATGAATTTTCAAAGGCTGGTGTGATTGCTTCGAATGTCTCTACGGGTGTCGCTCCGCACAATATTGAATCATCGATCCAAGAATCGGTTGAATTCAATTTTGAAGAGTGGGGCATGCATTACCAACGTCCAGGATTGGTCGAGGTTTCGGCTAACTGGAATTTTGTTGAGGGAACGGGGGAATTGCTCGGTGATGATGCTCCTGAGGTCCCACAAATAGAACCGTTTGATACGCTCGTTGCTGATCCTGGAGTCGAATACTCGATCAGCATAAACCTTTCTGATAAGGATACTCTCGTAGAAAAACTCTCGCTCAGGGTGGAGTCACTTGATCCAGAAAAGGTCACGATTGTCGGAATTGAAGGGGAAGGTGCGAAACGTTCTCTTACCATTTTTGTTTCGGATTTCTTCTCAGGATCAGCTTCCGTGCGCGTTTGGGTATCGGATGATTTTCAGAGCAGTTCACGTACCTTATTACTTTCTATTGAAGGGGGGAGTACGCCATACGAGACGTTCCTTCTGGCTGCGTTTGGTGAAGAGATCGTTGAAAATAACGAACTGGGATTACCTATTGGAGATCCCGATAATGACGGTTTGAGAACGATCACCGAATTCTATTTGGGGACGGATCCCAATTTCTTTACGGCTAGTGAAGATGCCATTGATGTGGAGCAAGTCCTTGAAAATGGGGAAGTGAAAACCCAACTACACTTTTTTAGACGTTCTGATATGAATGAATTGGTGGGGCGAGTTCAATTATCATCTAATCTCAAAGTCTGGACTAACTTAGGACCGACAAGCGATCCCGTATTGATCGAATCAGTCTCACAAACAGATGGACCTTATGAGCAGATAACTGCCACCATAAATCTATCCCTTGATGAATGGGAAAAAATATTCCTCCGACTTCAAATCGATGGAGCATTTTGAAGGGAATTCTATGCCGTTTAGAGTAGATTGATTGGGCTTTTTTGGCGGTTTTCGATTTTGACTTCGGGAAAATTTATGTTGCCTCGTTGGCATCTTCTGAAGGTGGCTGTTTTTACTGCGTTTTCGTATTTATAGGTGATCTTTTAGTATCTGTATTCATATTTTAAGAAGTGACCCCATTGGCGAGCGTAGTCAGAGCTTCTCGTGGGACGATGCAACAAAAAGGCCACAAATTTGAATTTGTGACCTTTTCCTAAAAATGCTTCTCGTGAGAGGGTTCTCTTATTAATCCTCGTCTTCTGGCTTGTAGTCGCGATGTCCGCTTTTGCGGAGGTCGTTTATTTTCTTAACGAGGGCAGCGGCCTTCTCGTTGTCGCCATTTTCCAATGCCACTTTCAAGTCATCGAAACGAACAAGCGTCTCTTTCATTCCCTTTTGATAACCTTCTATAAAATCAGGACGATCGGATTCGGAGACTTCCTCGCTACGAATTGGCACCATGTCCAGGGACGTCACTGCGGCTTTTCTCATCGATGCCAATAGCTTCAACGATTGCTGGTTCTTGGCTGGGTCGGATACTGAACGTTTAAGTGTGCGCCATGACTTGTTCATCGCACTCATTTCCTCGCCCAGAGGAGTTTTCTCCTCTTCTTCCTCTTGGGAAAAGGTTGCGGGCAAACAGATCAATAGAGTAGTAAAAGCTAAGATAAAACGTAACATAGTGTTGTATTATGGGTTGTTATTTAGGTAAACAAAACGTGGACGACTTTGTTCCAGTTCGTAGCGATCCAAATCGCTGCCCTCATCAGAGTCCATCCCTAAAAATGTAATTTTACCGCTCCACCTACTCCAAATGAAACTTGTACCCAAGATTGCCGTTGCCTCAGTTGGCGTATTTCTCGCTCTTCAATTTTTCCAACCTGATCGGTCAGCACCCCCCGTCAGTGCCGACTTCGACGGTCCCGTTCAGGTAAAAGCGATCCTACAGAAGAAATGTTACGAATGTCACTCGAACGAAACGCAATGGCCCTGGTATAGCTACGTGGCTCCTCTCTCTTGGTGGATCGAGGATCACGTCGTTGAAGGCCGCAAAGAGCTGAATTTTTCGAAATGGGGGAACTACAAATCGAAATCCGAAAAGATGGAAGAAATCTACGATGAAGTAGCCGATGAACTTATGCCATTGAAGAGCTACTTGATCACCCATCCAAGCCACAAGGTGACCGGAGAGGAACTAGAAATCATCGAAGCTTGGGCCTTCGACGAGTAGCGGGATTTAGCAAGGTGCTACCTGAGATATTGGTCTAATATAATATTCTTTCGAGCTGGAGATAAAGGAAGTGATGGTTTTTTAGCGTCAGTATACCCCCTATTTAAGGGATAGTATTCTATTCAAAAAATAGTTATAGTATTTGTCGTATCGGATTGTGTAACGGCTTTGTCGTATCGGGATCAGCGGCTTGATGATGAACAAAAGGATATACCCCAATAACATTTCTGCGATTATTGCGGTCACTTCAGTGTGGCTCGCGTTGGCTGTAGCAGGCTCTGTATCGCTAAGAGCAGATAGCGTCTCTTCAGTGGATTTTCCGACTTTTGAGGAGGCGAGGGTAGCGGGAGCTCTTCATTCTTCGTACAAGAATCAAAAAGCTCACGCCGTCGTTTCGGGAACTCCTGAACCGGACCTTGCGACTTTTAAAGCTGAGATTGGCCCGATTTTGGAAGAATCTTGCTACAGGTGTCATGGAGAGAAAAAGCAGAAGGCTGATTTCCGTGTGGATACTTTGGATCCAAATCTGACGCGTGGCGACGATGTGGATTGGTGGTTGGAGGTTATCGATGTTTTGAGCAACGGCGAGATGCCTCCTGAAGACGAAGAGGAGGAAATGGCTGCCGAGGAGAAAATGGCTGGCGAGGATCGCGGCAAGGTTATCGATTGGCTCTCGTCCGAAATTCAATTGGCCTCGCAAATCCGCCGAAGCGAGGGAGGACATTCGCCTTTCCGCCGGATGACGCGCTACGAATACAATTATGCGTTGCAAGATTTGTTAGGGTTGAACTTTGATGTGGCCAACGACTTGCCGCCGGAAACGCATTCCGAAGACGGCTTTCAGAACAGTTCTGAAATGTTACAAATGTCTGCTGTGCAGTTTCAGACCTATCGAGAGATCGGTCGTCAAGCCCTGCAAAAAGCCACCGTAAGAGGAGGGCACCCTGAATCGGTTTTCTATGGAATTTCCATAGAGGATGGCCACGGCAAAGCGATTCGCTCCACTTACGCGGAGAAGGTGGAAGAACTTCGAAAAGAATTCCAAGAACAACCCGACAGACTGAAAGAGGGGATTGAACGATTGGATTCCGCACGCTTCAAGAAGCCTTCGGGATCTCATATACTTGATTTGGATACAAAGGAGCGTTTTCCGGTCAGATACCGTTACAAGGGGAATGCCTATGTTCATTACCCCAGTCCAACGCTTCCGGAAGTCCCGGACGAGCTTCAATACCTCCTGATTATTCCGGCAGGCGAAACTCATGTCATCGATCTCGGCGACACTTTGCCCGACAATGGCACCCTCAGATTGCGGGCACTCGCTTCTCGCATTTCTGATAACGAAAAGCACGTTCCAAGCCTCCGGTTGGATTTTGGTTTTTCGGAGAGCAACAATGCCACAAGTTACCAGAGTGCCAGCAGCCACGATATTGCGATCGATGCTTCTCCGGACAAGCCGCAGTTTTATCAATGGGATATTCCGCTCGAAAGTTTGCGTCGTAATCCCTACCGCGGCCTGCTTAAACTGGGAGATCATCCCAATCCGACAGAGTATCTAATTTTCAAGAATGCGACTCAAACCCCGAATAAGGAAAGGGGGCGGCGCAGGGGTAAACGTGAGGATAGTGAAGAGGGGAGTAAAACGCTTGCCGATATTCAGATCCACTATCTGGAAGTAACGGCTCCTTACCATGAGCAGTGGCCGCCCGAATCGCACACTCGCATCTTCATCGATAGTAAGAATAAGGAAAATGAGGAAACCTACGCGAGGGAAGTGCTGGCGAATTTCATACCTCGAGCATGGCGGCGACCCGTGACTGATGCGGAGATTGATCGGCACATGGCTATGTTTCACAAGGTGAGGCCCAAATCTGTCGATTTTCAAGAGGCCATGATCGAAGTTCTGGCGACCTCCTTGTCGTCTCCAAAATTTCTGTATCTCGTACAGAAGGATTCTGATAAGAAAAATGTTGAAGATTTGTCCCAATTTGAATTGGCCACGCGTCTCGCCATGTTTCTGTGGTCCAGCACTCCTGACGAAGAGCTCTTGAAGTTGGCCTCGAAAGGGAAGTTGAAGAACCGAAAGGTTTTACTGCGTCAGACCAAACGTATGCTCGCTGACCCACGGAGCGAGCGCTTCTCGAAGCACTTCGTGCAACAATGGCTCGGTATGCAACTTCTGGATTATCTTGAAGTAGACGAAGAACTTTATCCGAAGTTCGACGCTGATTTAAAAGAAGCGATGCAAGATGAACCGGTCGCTTTCTTTCAGGAGGTTCTTCGTGAGAACCGCAGCGTAATCGATTTTCTTCACGCTGACTATGCGATCGTTAACGAGCGGCTTGCCAGTCACTACGGTTTGCAGGATGTATATGGGAACGATTTTAGACGTGTAGAACTAAGCCCCGAGACTCCGCGTGGCGGGATCATGACTCAGGCAGGTCTACTGGCCATGAACTCAGATGGTAAAGATTCTCATCCGCTTAAGCGCAGCATCTGGCTGCTCGAAAGCTTGCTGCACGATCCGCCACCGCCACCCCCTCCGGCGGTGCCGGAGATCGATCTCACCGATCCTGATATTCTCAAAATGACTTTGAAAGAGCGCATGGAAGACCACCGGTCCGACCCGGCCTGCATGTCCTGCCACGCCAAAATTGATCCGTGGGGAATTGCTTTCGAAAACTTCGATGCAGTCGGGAGTTGGCGAGATGACGTCAATGGCAAGCCAGTCGATGCGACGAGCGTTCTGTTTAATAATCAAAAGCTAGATGGCATTGATGGTCTCAAGCGTTTTCTTCTGACGAACCGTCAGGATCAATTTTGCCATGCGATGACGCATAAGCTTACGACCTACGCTTTGGGTCGCCCGTTGAGCTTCAGCGACCGCGCCAGTATCGACGAAATTACCTCTCGTCTCAGAAATAGTGGAGATCGACTCGGTAACCTTATATCATTTTAAGTCACCAGCGATTTATTCATTACAAAATAGTCCCAATCAAAACTCAGCTATGAATACACATTTTGCCGCAATCGACCGCCGTAGATTTCTTCGTGGAGTAGCTGGATTTGCCCTTGCTCTACCCAGCTTTGAAACCTTCGCTAAACTAGCCGACACCGCCACGCAGCCGAGCAAAAAGCGCTTCGCTAGTTTCTACATTCCGGACGGAGTGCCCATGCCGCGAAGCGATGATCCCGCCTACACGGACTGGAGTTGGTTTCCTCACGGAAACGGCAAGGACTTCAAACTCACCAAATGTCTCGATCCGCTGGAGCCCCTGCGCAACGAAATGACGGTGATATCCGGGATGTCTCATCCTGGAGCGAGAACGGTTCACGGCCACTCCAATGCCGACCAATTTCTTACCGGCGCGAACACCGGCGCGAGGGGGGACTACAAGAACAGCATTTCCCTCGACCAAGTGTATGCAGCGCATGTGGGTGATCAGACTCGCTATTCATCGCTGATAATGTCTACCGACGGAGGCACTGGATCTCCACGCGGTGCCCAGACCATGTCATTCAATCGAAGCGGACGACCTATCCCGGCTGAGCATAAACCGAAGCGTATCTTCGACATGCTGTTTACCAAGAGCAGTGAAGACGCCGCCCGTAGGCTGGAAATGAGCCAAAGCGCTTTAGATCTCCTTTTGGAAGATTCTCGATCCCTGAAGCGAGAGCTTTCGAGGCACGACCAGGAGCGCCTAGACGAATACCTCCAATCGGTCCGCGATACGGAGATAAAAGTCGAAAAGGCCAAGCACTGGATCAATATGCCGATCACTGTGCCCGATGTGAACCATTTGGATCTCGAGATAACTCCCGACGACCCGCGCAACTACGTGAGGACGATGTATGAGTTGATTCATCTTGCCTTCCAGACGGATTCGACTCGAGTCGCCACCTATCAGATTGGACGCGAAAAGACGGCAGGAATCAGTGACCGTCTGTCTCGCGCTGTTGGCTTTAATCTCGCCCATCAGCTCACTCACCAAACGAAGAAACCAGACGGCTGGAAAAACTTTGGTACCTACATGCGCTTTCACAGCGAAGAATTTGGGCGCTTTGCGGAAAAGCTAAAAGCGACTCCTGAGCCGGGAGCAGCTGGTAACATGCTGGACAATACACTTCTCTTCTACGGTTCCGCATCGAGTGCCTTCCACCTTTCCCAAAACTATCCTCTGATGTTGGTTGGGGGCAAGAACATGGGTTTCCAACACGGGCAATATCTCGACTTTGCAGGCTCCGGTGCCTATCGTGGCGGCTGGGCTCCGGGAGACACGGAGCCGTGGAAAATGAAAAATTCCTATGAGGATCAACCCCTGTCGAATCTCTATGTCACCATGCTGCAACGCCTTGGCGTGAAGACCGGGAGCTTTGCCGGAAGTACGGGCACTCTGTCGGGTGTTTAATCGGTTTTCGTTTGTTTTCTAATATGAACTAGATTCCTGCACTCGAAGTGCCCCTTCCGAAAAAGCATGGAGGGAAATTGAGACGAATGCCTGCCAAGAAGGCTTGGCTTGCTCAGCTCTTGGGCAGAAAGGCCGTGCCGGACGGCATCTTGGAGACCTCCGTCTGGCTGCTCCGAAGAATTTGGAAGGAGAGGACATTGCACTGTCCCTCTTTGGTTCAGTCTCGAGTTCGTTTCACATGTCCCGTAACTATCCTCTGATCCTCGCAGGAGGCCAGCGGATGGGAATCCGACAGGGACAGTATCTGAAATAGGGTTCAGTTGATCTACAGGCCATTTCCGGGTTTGCCCACCGATAACTTTAGTTTGGAAGGCCGATATGACGCATCAAGAGGACCCGATGGGACGTCTCCTCCTCACGATGCTTCGTCAGTTAGGTGTCCGAACAAAGGATTTCGCCGGATGCAGCAAAGTCTTACCTGAGATATTAACCTGATTTGCAGGCAAATCGAGCCTTCTTCAATTACAACTTCCGATTCCAGTGAGCTTGTCGTTTTGCTCTGTTTTGGAGCGGAAGGTGCCTAGAAGGTAAAGTCAGTCGCTGTTATATTGGCCATCGCTATATCCGTGAGGGTGATTGTGTTGCCCGATGCGTCGGATATTGAAGTGGACCCCGAAAACTGGACAGGTGGCTTAGTTGGATAGATAACCGAC
>CAWVWU010000061.1:0-18453 GCA_963933925.1 uncultured Puniceicoccaceae bacterium | reverse complement strand
TGGCGTCGTGTCATCTTCTCAATACCTTAAGCTAGATCAACTTGCGACAGATTACGCGAATGGGATGCTTAGGCTTACCACTCGTCAAACGATCCAGTACCACGGTTTGCTCAAGGGCAATGTTCGCAACTTGATTCGCGGCATGGACGAGGTTGGCGTCGATTCGATTGGTGCCTGTGGCGACATCAACCGTAACGTGATGTGCTATAACAATCTCGACGACGAGAAAGCGAATCGCGAGATGTTGACCTATGCGACGAAGATCAGCGAGCAGTTCATGCCTGAGGGTAAGGCCTACTACGATCTCTTCATCGATGGCGAAAAAGTAACCACGGAAGCTGAGGTTGAGCCCATTTACGGAAAAACCTACTTGCCTCGTAAGTTTAAGATCGGGGTTGCGGTACCGCCGTCGAACGATGTCGATGTGTTCTCTCAGGATATGGGCTTAATCGCCATATTCGAAAAAGGAGAGCTCCAAGGATTTAACGTCACAGTAGGTGGTGGAATGGGAACTACTCATGGCAATGCGAAGACATTTCCTCGAGTGGCGGACGTGATGGGCTTCATCAAGCCAGAAGATATCCCAGCGGTGGCGGAAGCAATCGTAACAACTCAGCGTGACTTTGGTGATCGCACGGACCGTGCCCATGCACGTCTCAAGTACACGATTTCCGATCGCGGCATCGAGTGGTTCAAGGGAGAAGTTGAGAAGCGTTGCGGATTTACGCTAGACGCTGCTCGTGAGTTTAAGTTTACAGGCATCGCAGATCCATTTGGTTGGCATAAAGACAGCGAAGGGAACTGGTACTATGTTCAGTACATCGCTAGTGGTCGTATTAAGGATACGGCAGATTGCCAGATGATGACCGCTTTTCGTGAAATCGCTAAGATTCACACAGGCGACATCCGTATGACCGGTTCTCAAAACCTTGCGTTCTGCAAAATCACTGCTGCTAAGAAGAAGAAGATCCAAGCGATCTTGGATGCTCACAATGTTCCCGGTTCTGAGAAGCTCTCTGGCTTGCGTAAGAATGCTTTGGCCTGTGTTGCTCTTCCAACATGTGGATTGGCTTTGGCTGAGAGTGAGCGTGCTCTTCCAGGTGTGATCGATATGATCGAGGATGTCTTGGATGAAGTCGGTCTTCGCGATACGGATATTAGCATTCGAATGACGGGCTGCCCGAACGGTTGTGCACGTCCATTTCTCGCTGAAATTGGTTTCGTTGGAAAACTTCCCGGTAAGTACAATATGTATCTTGGAGCGAACTACGAAGGACTTCGCCTCAATACGCTCTATGCAGAAAGCATTACTCCGGTGGATGCCCTTGAGAAGCTTCGCCCAATGTTGAAGCAATACGCGAGTGAGAGAACAAAAGGAGAGCGCTTTGGTGATTTCTGTGTTCGAACTAAGATCGTAACAGTTCCTGAAAAGGATTCGGTTCAGGTCTAGTTTTAGTTATTTCGACTACGCAGGGAATTGAGAGCGATCCTTATTCCCTGCTCGTTTTTAGAGTTTAATTTTATTGATAGGCGACCTCTGCGTTGTTTTGCCCCATGGAACCAGATGTAAAGATTGAAAAACGCCTACGCGAGCGACTCGACGAAGAGCCCTTGCTGACACTGCGTCTCGACGTGATCAATAAGTGTAACTTACGTTGCGTGATGTGTCACTACAGTGACCCTATCGTGGCGAAGAAACCCGCTCAGAGTATCTCAGCGGAGCAGTTCGCGGAGTACTTCTCTCAAGTCTCACCGTACGTTAAAGATATCATGCTCTCCTGTGGAGACGAGCCTTTGATGTCCAAGCACTTTGTGGAGATTTTGGATGTTATCGCTGCCGAACCCGTGCCGCGGGATGTCGGTTTTTGCACGAATGCGATGTTGATGACATCGCGTATTCGAAATGCGATGATTTCGAAAGGGGCGACTTATGTCCTTCTTTCTATGGATGGCGCGACTAAATCGACCATGGAGCGGATCCGTGTTGGATCGAGCTATGATCGTGTTGTCGGGAATATCAAAGCGTTGCGCGATCTTCGAGCCTCAACGGGGGCACGTTTCCCTTTGATGGTTTTGGATTTCGTTATGATGCGTTCGAATATTCACGAAGGTCCAATCTACGTGAAAATGGCAAAGGAGCTCGGTGTTGGTTTACTCGATTTTCGCCATGCGGTTCCTTCGTCTTATTGGGATGATATTCCGGAGAAGATGGAGAGCCATCCAAAGGTATTCAATTATTACCGTCGTCGTATCGTTGAAGAAGCGGCTGCTGTCGGAATTGACGTTGTGATTCCCGATGCGTTTGGTGATGGAGGGGAAGAGGATTGTTCGGCAGAAGAAGCGACGGCGACCTTGGACGATTTTTACGCAGTTCAGTCTGACGCGGCTGGTAGCGAAGTACCGACTCCAAAGACCTTTCCCGATACCTTTGTAACGCGGAAGGCGATTAATTTCTCCAACGAGTTTTTTGGAAAGACTTATTGTGAACGCCCGTTTTCGGAGGTGTTTATCCGCAATCAAAAGGAAGTTTTACCGTGTGCGTGGCATGGCAAGGTTATGGGGCGCCTCGACGAAGGAGAATCGATTTCCGATATTTTCTGGGGGGAGGGCTTCGCGAAGCTTCGAGCAACGATGTTGCAGGACGAAGTTGATCCAGGTTGCCGGAATTGTCCGATTAAGCAGGATATGTTGCCGCTTAGTAAAAAAGAGTAGGGGCTGTTTTTCTTGTTAGATCGATAGACTAAGTGTGGATCGATGATCCAGCATCCGGTCAGGGCGTACCATTGAGTCGTAGGGGACTTCTGTGTTAAGTCTAGGTGATAGAAATGGGAGTTTCGATATTGCCAGCGGGGGAAGAATGATGAAACTGACGCCCCTTATGAGCGCTCAAGATCTTGCATCCTCGAATCTACAAAACCACGTTGCAGCGAACCCGTACCCGGGACGCGGCCTAATTATTGGCAAATCTGCCTCAGGAGAGGCGTGGCAACAGGTCTACTGGATTATGGGACGTAGCGAGCACAGTCGGAATCGTCAGTTCGCCTTGGAAGGTGTGACCTTGCGTACTGAGCCCGTCGATGTGTCCAAGGTTGAGGATCCGTCTTTGATTATTTACGAAGCAATGCTCGAATTGAATAATAAGTTCCTCGTGAGTAACGGAGACCAGACCCGCACACTTTTCGAAGGTTTGAGTGCTGGGAGGAGCATGAAGGATTCGCTCGTCAGTCGTGACCGCGAACCAGATGCCCCGAACTACACACCACGTATTACTGGAATGTTGGAGCTCGGAGGTGACTCTCCTGAGATCGGCCTCAGTATTCTTAAGGCTAACAAGATCGATCCTGCGTTTTCTGATCGCCACTACTTTTTCCCTCAAGAGCCTTCGGCTGGAATCGGCTACGGATTGACGACTTATATGGGCGATGGAAATCCACTCCCATCTTTCAATGGCGATCCCTTGCTCTTGCCATTGGCAGCGACGGCAGAAGAGACCCTCGATACTTATTGGAATGCTCTCGATGCGGACAATAAAATCTCCGTAGCGGTTAAAACGATTGCCCTCGACGGTTCGTCTTCAAGTGTCGTTCTCCGGAACAAATATTAAGATTTTTTAAGCGGCTCCCTTTTCTTTGAGAGGGGAGCTTTTTTTGTGCCTGAATTCTAAGAGGGTATTGGGTGTGCGAGGGATTTAACCACTACCGAGGAAGGTACTGACGACACCTAAGAAGCGTTAGCCGACGAAGCAGTTGCACAAAAATCACAAAAATGAATTCTGCTCCGGTGACGCTGGGATCCAGTGTCGAGTAGCGAGGTGAAAAGCAGTCGTCTCGATGCTCATCAACTCGGATTGAGAATTGACTAGATTTCTAGGTAAGGAGGTGGTCTTATCACGCACTTGGGATTGATCACAGTCCCCATAAAATCCCTCGTTTTTGAGGACTCTAATCATTTTAACGGAAAAATAGATGGATATTGAACCTGAGCTATTTCTGGTTTCTTACAACGAAACGAGTAAGCGACACGCGATACTTTCAGACGAAGGGCACGCCGCATTTCTCTATTTACATGAAGCAAGCGATGACCCGAATACCACAGCACCAATCGACGGGGATGTCATTGCCTATAATAGGGTGGCCTTAATTGAAGTAAAGGAAGTGGAGTCTTACAGGCCCAAACTACCGCCAATTGCTAAGGGTTACGGACATGCTGCTGCCGTGATAAATGATCCGAAGACGAATGAATGGAAATTCTCGTGGTCCGATGACGGCCTCTCTGTGTTGCTTCTTAAGGATGGTGAACCATGGTGTCTCTTGGCTAAGAGCGAAGAAAACGGATACAGCAAGGTGATAAAAGTCGCGGGGCCGTGGGGTAGTCCATGGGATGATTCAAAAGCAGGAGAGTTGTTTTTACCAGCTGTTTGAGAGCAGATTTATGGATGCTTTCGTTGTTGTGTGATTAGCGATCCTTCATCGCATCTACTAAGTTGCATTTATCGAAAAGAATGAGAGCTAATAAGTTAACGAGTGTCGTTTTTGGGGTTGCGTTCGCCTTGATTATGAAAGGTGTCATTAGGAACTGGTGACGGAGACCTATCGATTTTTCTGTTCGTGTCCTTTGTAGCCCTCTTTCTCTGGGGCGTGCTAGGCTTCGAGCAAGCTAGGGAAGCTTTTATGAAAAAGGGATTTGGTGGCTTCAATAAGCAGAATCTTCAGACCTTCTGTATTCCGGTTTGGATAAGAATGTTTATTGGGTTTTTTTCGGCTGCGATTGGGAGTGGCGTACTTCAGTTGATTTTGTAAATGCACTATTTAGATTGAGAATGAGGTGCTTCTGTTTAAAAGAAAAAGAGACTAATACTGTATAAGTGATGGTGGAGGTCTTAGTTTTTTGTTGGGCCAAAAATATGAAAATAGAAACACTCCTGAATGGCTTTTATATTCTATGGGCGATCCTTTTTTCGGTAGGTGTTTACAGGACCTACAAAAGGTACAGGGCCTCCAAAATGAAGACTCTCACAACTGAAATCGGAGGGGAAAAACTAAATAGAATCAGGAAGGGTATTAGATCTGTTCGATGGATGGGTTGGACGTTTTTTTTTGTTGGTTCGCTAATGGCTGTATTCCAAATTCCGGAGTTCTTTGCTGAGGACGGAATTGTGATGGTAAACGGCCAACCACGAGACGAATTGTGGGTAAAGATTTCTGCATCCTTGTTCATGATCCTTCTTCCTATATTTGGAGCGACCCTCGCATTCACCCCAAGAAAACGGATAGAGTCCTGTTGTCTGAAATTTCAGATGTTTTCTGAGCGCTTCGCCACTAATTCTAGGAAATCAAAAAATGAAAACGATCGAACTTGAGAAAACTGGGATCCGGCTGATTGGGTTCTACTACTTTTTTACTACGCTTGGGCACACGAGCACTGCTCTTCAATTGTATTGGTACGAGGATAAAGGCACGATAGCTGTTTTTAGTGAACAGGTTGAATACAATTTCTGGGCGTCGATTATCTCAAGCGGAGTTTTGGCTTTAGTTTCGGTTTTGATTGCTCTGTTCGCGATGCTTCGCCCCGAGAAGATCCAAGCATTTTTTCGAAAAGGTAAAGATGAGGAATGTGCCGATTCTGAGGTCGATCTCCCCAATGACTATACGGTGTTATATCGTTTGCTTAGTTTGGGCGTTGGGTTGCTTTATCTACAGAAGTCGATCGATGATACTGTGCAGATTCTTATGGTTTCGAATATAAGCTTTGCCGGGTTCTACGGATCACAGGCGGCCGGACATTTTATCGTGTTGTGCGTGTCAGCTTTTATCTTTTGGCGACCTGATATTCTGCCACCAAGATCCAATCTCCGCCGATAGGGTCGAAGAATTGGCACGACTTATGGGTATTGTTAGCGGTTCGGGACAGGGGCAGCGAAGTCTTCATCTTCGATACAGACGAAGGACGATTTTGGCATCGTTATGCTTTTAGTTACGGGATCGATTGCGAGGGCTTTCTTTACGAGAGACGAGTTGATAATGAGGGAATTGGCCTCGGCAAAGGATACGTTGGTGAAGCGATATTCGATTTCGAAGGGTTCGTCGTTCCCGCTTTCGCTGATTGGGAAAATTATTACACTGAGTTCCGGGTCTTGGTGATCAAGGATTCGAGGATTTCCTACTTTGCCGCCTTCATATTCAAATGTCTTGCTGAGTGCTTTTAGGTAGTGGGTTTCTTTTCCCATTAGGCTACCGTAGATTACATTGCATTCTGTCATGGAGTGCTCGCTAACGAGGTAGGTGGCTTTGTGGGTTACCTTTTGGCTGCGTCGATGGATGATTTCCGCTTTGATTGCCTGAGTATCCTTCATTGGCTCGAAATTGAGTTTTCTAAAGCCGATGTCATGCGGGGTCGCGGTCGATGATGTGATGGCTGCGAAGGTGAAAACGGGGGTGAGAGCAAGAAGGGCAATGAGCAGAATCTGTTTTTTCATAAGGAGCGATTAATGGGGTTCACGAGGAGATCCCGCGGGTCTAAGACGGGTTATCAGAAGGGGTGAGAAAACACTTCGAAATATGGCACGGGATAAGTGAAAGGTCAATGCCGAGCTCTGCTTCGCGTAGGCTTGGGGAATGTTATAACTCTGAGGATTCTGGCTATGAGTATGGCTGATCCCAGAGGGGGGCATAAATCGCAAAGCAACTGTGTCAGGAAGTGCGTGCCAATATCTTTTTTAGAACCGAACTACTTTGCTCTTGGGTGGTAATCTGACGTCTGTATCTGGATCGTGATTGGTGGATGTAAAAAAGAGTGAGCATCGTGCTCACTCTTCTTTGATAATTTATTGGCTGTCGGAATCGCCAAAACCTTATTCGTTGCCAAGTGCTGGGGGCGGTGTACCGCGATCGACTTTTTCTAGAAGTTCGACGAGGAGGGGACGTACTTTATCTGCTGTTTTACCAAATTTCCCCATATTGCCGCTCCCTTTTCTTGCGTCGTATTCGACTTCGCCAAGAACTTTTTCGTCTTCATATAGCGTTGCCTTAAAGTAGGTCAGGTACATCGCGAGGTCCCATTGCCAGTTTGCTGTGTAGGTAAGATAGTTTGTCGCTGATTCAGGGCGGTCGCCCTGATATTTTTCAGACTCGAATCCCATGTCGGAAATCTGCCCGACTAGCTCATCTATGAGCCCATCCATGTGGACTTTTTCGTTTTCGAGTACGAAAATTTTGGATATGGATGTTGTTGAATCTACAGGTGTGACATTTTGGGAGATGGCACATCCTGAAAGGAGAGATATTAGAGCGAGTAGAGGAAGAATTAGGGGTGTTTTTTTCATAAGAACTAAATGTTGATAGAGGGATGAGGAGAGTACTATGAATTGGTATGTTTTTTAGAGTATTAGTTGCAAGTATGTTTCCATCGATTCCCTGTTGTAATTGAATTCATATTTGAGGCTATAAGGACCGTTGATGCGAGAATAGGGCATGACGGCTATTCATATAGGAACACGGTTGGAGAGGGAGTAACTAATTGCGTATTTAGCGTAGGATACGGTAGAAGACGTTTTGTGCTTCGAGGAAGGATTCTGCGTCTTTGCCTTTGAGCATGGCGAATGTGGCGAGCATGCCGGCGTGGGTGCAGCTGTCGCCTTTTACGGTGACGGAGAGGGGGGCGTTTTCGATGGGCCAACCTGTCTTGGGGTTGAGGACGTGGCTGTAGCGTTTTCCGTCGTACATTAGGTAGCGGTGGGTGCTGCCGCTGGTGGCGAGGGATCCGGACGTGAGTTCGATCATTTCTTTGCTGTTCTCGATGCCGACGCGCCACGGTGTATTGGGGCTAGGGCTACGGTTGCAAGTGATGTCGCCGCCGTAGTTGACCATGATCGGAGAATTGGTTTTTGCGGTGAGCAGGGCGAGGGTACGGTCGACGGCGTATTCTTTGCCAATGCCTCCGAAATCGATTTGCATATCGGATGGGAGCCTGAAGTCGGGGTTATTCCAGGTCGCTTTGTCTAGGCCAATGAAGGGGAGAAGGGCGTCGACTTCTTTGTTTGTGGGGATGGTGCTATTAGGGCGGAAGGGCCACGTTTTTCGTAGGATGCCGGACGTGACGTCGAAGAGGCCGTCACTGAGTTGGTGGCATTGGTAGGCGTAGTCGATGAGGTGGGCGGTTTCGGCATCTACGGGAATGGTTGCACCGCCGCTGTTATTGATGCGAGGGATTATGCCGTCATCGCGGTAGCGGCTGAATTTTTGTTCGATCCGCCAGGTTTCATGGGCGGCGATGCGGAGGAACAGTTCGGCGGTTTCTTTTGATTCGACCGCCATGAGGACTTCGCATGGGCTGGCCATGGCGTCGAAGCGGCCCACCCATACGAGATCGCGCTTCGTGAGAATGAGAGGGCGATTTGGGTGGGCTGTTGACGGCATCTGATAAGCGTTTGGCTAGAACTGGAAAGAGTAGCCGAACTGAACGATGGTGGCCTCTAGGTCAGGGAAGAGGTCGTAGTTTACTTGGTCTCCGATGGGGGTTCCGACGGTTGAGCCGTTTTGTCTATAGAGCTCGAGGCGTATTGAGAATTCTCCGTTCTCTCCCATGGGGATACCGTATTTGGCCCCGTAAGTCATGGCGTCGAATTGGCCGAGACGGGAATCGGCGGTAGCGAATTCGGGGAGAGCTTCTCCTGCGGTTAAGCTATGACGATAGAAGGAGGCTTCTTCCTGAGAGTAGTACCGGACGTGTGGCTCGATGTAGTGACCGGAGGCGAGAGGCCAGCGGTAACGGAAATCGAGGGTGTGCGAAGTGATGTCCCAGTCGTCCCAGAGGTAGCGGTAGGAGGCATCGATGATGTGTCCGTTTTCGCGGTGGTATTTGGTTTTCCAGTATATACTATGCTTGGTACGCGAGTCGGGGCGGTTTTCGTAGAGATAGTCCTCAGGGGCTCCGGTACTCGAATTAGCGAGAGTGAGGATTTTGAATGGATCGGTCAGGTAGCCTTCGGAGTTACTGAAGGAGTAGTTTACCTGCATTAGGGTCTTGCGATTGATGACTTGGGTGACGCCGAGTAGGAGGTCGAGGGTGTCTTTGCTTTCGCTGCTTCCTTGTCGGTTGAGATCGTCTTCGACTTCTGGCATTGAGGTAAACGCTTTTGGAATGCCGCCTTCGGGTTCGATGCTGTCTGCGGCGAATGCGAAGCCTGCACTGAGGGAGGTGTTCTTGTCGTTGAACTCTCGAGCAACGCGTGTGTTCACGCTAATTGACTGGTAGTCGTACTCGTTGGAGAAGTTTAGTCCACTGCTGAGGTGAGTGAGGCGACCAAGTGAATAGTCGTACTGGGCTCCGATAGCGACGCGTGTATCCAAGAAGGTATCGTCGAGTGGGGTTTCGCCTGCAGCGATCGTGTAGGAGTCGTTGCCTGATGGACGGGTGAAGGTTTGGGGACCATCAAAGGGGGTGGCTCCATTGGGTGAGGCTCCAGTGAGGACATCGACGACGGCCTTGATGTTTAGGATGTTGCCACTTTCGAAGGTGCGAGTCGCAGAGAAGACGGGCTCGATGGCAGAGACTCGATCTTTTTCGCTGTAGTAGAGTACAGCAGTTTCGACATCCCATTTGGGGTCGTTAGTGTCCTGGGCAACATCTTGAGCGGACGCGGCTTGATTTAAGAGGGTGCAGGTCGCTCCTGCGAGGAGACGGCTAATGTTGGCCGCTGTTTGTTTTTTTGATGTGCTCATTAGTTGCATCCGCAGCCTCCACCGCCGAATCCGGCACCACCGCTTGAGGCTTCTTTACTAAAGTAGATGTGTTCGTCGAGACCGGCATCGACTGCATTGGTAACGACTTGCATTTCTTTTTTGGAGAGGAGATCGCGTTCCCATGGTTTGACTCCGAGGTGAGAGCACCCGGAGAGAAGGAGTGCGGTAACTCCTAGGGGAATGAGTGGCTTTAGTGCGTTGATTTTCATTCGCTGGTTCCTCTTGTATCGGTTCTCGTTCAGACAATGGTTGTCTAATAAATTGAGTTAAGATCCTAGGGAGGAATTGATTGGGTGCAACGAATTTATAGGGGGTGAAAAATTAATTTTTGTTCATAAAGCACACGTTATAAGTAGGATGCAGGTTCCGGATGGTGCGGGCGGATGTGGCGAAGGGACCGGAGAGATATGTTATGAATTGAAGTTTAACCGCAGAGTTCGCGGAGATCGGGGAGTGATCCAGCTGTTATTTTCACTGCGTTCGTTGAGGTGTCGCCGAAACGGCTCGGTACTCGTTGATACGCCGGGACAAGTGTACGCTTCTCCTTTATTTGTTAGGATCCTTTGTTTGGATTGTAGGCCCGTTTACTAAGCGGGCTTTGGTTGTTTTGACCCTACTACGCTCTTTGAGCTACGAAGGGCACGCCCTATTTTAGGGTGCGGAATTCGGCAGGCCCAACTACGCTAAAGCTTCGAAGGGCAGGCTATCCGATCCTACATTGATTCGGTTGTTGAGTTACTCTAGTGAGAATTCGGCGATTTCGGGTTTGCTGGCGTTGCGGGAGGCGTAGTCAGCGGCGAGGGTGGCGGCGTCTCTTATAGAGCCGTTTTTCCGATTATAGACTGCATCGAGGAAGGTGGCGAAGAAGACGTCGCCGCAGCCGGTTGCGGAGACGCAGACGGTTTTGGGTGGGGTGATTTCGTAGGGGAGTGTTTTTTTCTCTTTAATCCAGATCGAGTTGCCTCCGTCGGTTACGATCCAAGTAGTTTTGAAGGTTTGGGAGGAGATTTCTTGGAGAAGGCTTTGGGTGGGGGCGTGTTGTTTATCTTTAGGGAAGAGGGATTCGAGCTCTTGGCGGTTGATTTTTATGACCTCGGGTTTCTGTTGGAGAAACCACTTGAGGCTTGGCCCGTATGTATCGACGACGAGGTGGCATTCTACGCGTCGGGTGGCGAGGTAGTCGCGAAGGGGGTTCCATTGTGGGGAGTCCCAGTTTTGGATGCTCCCGCAGATGGCGAAGAGATGGTGGTTGGTTTCAGTTTGGAGTTCGGCGACGCATTGCTGTATCGCGATTTCGGAGACTTGTGAGTTGAGGCCGAGGAAGGTAGTTTCGGCGATGCGCTCGCTGCTGACGACCGTTCCGGAGCGCGTTTCGCAATCGTCGGTGTAAGCTCGGGTGCGGATGTTTTTGTTTTCTATCCAGTCGAGACAGCGTGGTCCGTAGTGTCCTCCGGGAAAGCAGATGGCTTCGTTGTAGGAACCGAGACGGGTGAGCATTTTGGATACGTTTATTCCTTTGCCACCTACTTGGAAGGTTTCTCTGGGAGCTCGTTGCGTTGCTGCTGGTTTCCAGTCGCCGTAGTGGTAGGTGGTTTCAGCGAGTAGGTTGGCGGTGAATGTGAGGATCTTGGGCATTGGTTTCCTGTGGTAGATTGAAAATGTTTCGTCGCTTCTCAAGTGTCGCCCGTTGGGCTCGGTAGAAGATTGTGTAGCTCGAATTACTGTTAAGAGGTCGAGTTATTGTCTTTAGTTATTCGTTTCTTTTTGAAGAAGGAGTAGTTCATTAGGAATGACATACCGAGGAATGCCCCTGCTTGGCGGAAGGAACGCATGGCACCTGCTGCTTGGAGGAGGGAGCTGGACTTGGGTTCCTGTACGGTGAGAAGAATGAGTACGGTGAGAAGAATGAGTACGGTGAGGAGAATGGCAGTGTGGTGGATTGCGGAGAAAAGGTGGAATACGTCGAGGATGGGGTAGCGGGCTTCGGCCCATTCGATGGCGATACCGCCTATGATGGGGGAGATTGCTCCGGCGAGGGATCCGAGTGCGAGGTTGAGGCTGATGGCCGTCGTCTTGGCGTTCGGGGGGACGAGTTTGAGGATCATATTAAAGGATCCGAAAATGAAGCCCGCTCCGAATATTCCACCGACAAAAAAGATGGCGTAAGCGACCCATGTTCGATCCGGAGTGGCGAAGGTGAAGAAGTAGCCATTGAGCATCCAGCAGATGAGGGCGATAGCCATGACTGGGCGGCAGCCGTATTTGTCGAAGAGATCGCCCCATGCACTCATGGCAAGTGCTCCGGTGACGGTTGCGATGGTTACGAGATAGCCGATTTCATCGAGGCCGAGCTCGAGTGCTTTGTGAAGAAAAATGGTGAAGAAGGGGCCGATGAAATTGGCAGTGAAATTGAAAGCGACTCCGAATAAGATTAAACGTATGAGCGGTTTGTTCTTTAGGATGGTTCCAATCTGGTCTGTGAATTTGCTGGTGGTTTCTTGGCTGCCGTCTCTGAGGGAGTAGATGTGGTGTTGCCAGCGGATGGAGAAAAAGCGTAGGAATACGCCGATAAAGATGATTATTTGAAATCCCAAGAGAGGGTTGTCGTCGCCGATGAGGCTGATCGTTTTTCCGGCTACAATGAGAAAGACAACCGTACTTATTTGCATAGTACGGTTACGGCGTCCGAGGTATCTCCCGCGTGATTTTTTTGGCAGCCACTCTTCGATCCACGAGGTCCAACTAATATTGATGATGGAGAATCCAAAGCTAATGACGGCCAGCACGCCGATCATAATGGCGATGGTTGGCCAACTGCCGTCTTGAGGGAGATAGGGGAGGGCGAGTCCTAGAATGAGCCATGCGGCGGCGTGAAAATAAGAGAACGCAAGGCAGACGCTTTTCTGGGGAAAGAAGCGCGTTAGGAAAGGCATGGCGAAGAGTTGGGCTACGTTGCTCCATGCGGGTAGGGAGGCGATGATTCCGTAGATGCTGCTCGAGAGATTGAGGGGGCCAGTCGCCAGGTTCGCGAGAAGGAAATTGCCCGGCATGGTGAGGAAGACGAGCGGCATGGCGACGATTCCCTCGACGATGGAGAGACGCATGTTTTTACGTAGGACTGATTCGGAGCGCTCGCTCATGATGGACTGATTTTTCTCAGGATCTAATTTTTTGTGGTTCGTTTCGAGGATTGAGGCGTTTCGCTAGAGGAGGTGCAAGCTTGTTTGGTAGGTTGGGTATTTGGTTATGGGTGCTGCGTGGAACTGCGGATTGGTGCGGATATTGATGGGGTTGTACTTTGTTTAACCGCCACAGCAGTCGCGTGAGCTGAGAGCGGGGAGTTCTTTTATTCTCGCTGTGTTCTGCACTCTTGAGCGAAGAGGGTGAGGGAGATTGGCATTGACTGTGCTTTGTTGGAGGTGGGGAGATTTTTGCCTCTGTATGTAAGGAGAGAACATAGTGCGTATGAATATTGATTCGATTAATGGAGTGGAGACCTCTGCTCTCGTGTCTGGGAAGGCAGATGGCAAATCTGCTGATTTACTTGGTGCTGATGGGCTGTCCTTTGGTGCGATCTTGGAGCAAGAGACAGGTACAACTAAGTGGGACTTGAGGGATGCGTTGAAAGAGGCTATCGATGAGTTGAGTTTATCATCTCTGTTGGCATCTAAATCGAGGAATTCTATGGGTGACATGGGTGAGGAAGGTGCGAAACGAATCGTGAGTTTCCTAGAAGAATTCGGAGCCTTGGATGTTATTGTCGAAGACTTTGTAGAGAATAGCGATACGAGGATCTGGATGAGTGACTCGATTCGTAATGATCTTAAGCAAGAATTTAAGGGTCAACTGGAGGAAACTATTAGTGGTATGAGTTTCTCGGTGTTTACTCGCTTTATAATAGGGAAACAGGCGCAGAGTAAGCTAGCGTCATTGGGGCTTAACTATTTGGAAATGACGCAGGAGGAACCGCGGGAGGTCTTTGATGAGCTCACTGAAACGATGCAAGCGAAGTTGGAGGCAATGAGGAAAACGATGTAGCCTCGAACGGTTCTATTTATTCTTTTTGAGGCGCCAGTAGCAGGCTATGGCGCTACCGATGACGGAGTGGGTGACAGCGGAGATGGCTCCGGGGATTGCTGTGAGTGGATTCGCAGCGAAGTGCTTGGTGGCCAGTGCAGTGGCGAGGCCAGAGTTTTGCATGCCTACTTCGATGGAGATCGTACGGCGTACTTGCTCTTCGTATCCAAATAGCTTGGCGAAGAGGTAGCCTGTCGCGAATGCACAGAGATGGAGGAGACCGACCGCTAGAAGAAGTGATGGGCCTGACTCGAGAACGGCTTCTTGGCGGGCTCCGAGGATGGCGGCACAGATCAAGGCGATAAGGATGACGGAAACGAAGGGGCCTACTGGGGTGACGTATTTGACAACTCGTGGGAACATGTGATGGAGGGCAACGCCGATCGCTAAGGGAGCAAGTACGATTTGGATCATGCTTTTAAAGAGAGCCAATGGATCGACGGGGACGTATTGTCCGGCGAGCCATGTGGTGAGCAGGGGAGTGAGGGCGATGGCTGCGGCGGTGGAGCACATCGTCATTAGCACGGAGAGAGCTACGTTGGCCTTGGCTATGTAGGCAACGACGTTGGAGGCTGTGCCACCTGGGCAACAGGAGACGAGGATGAGGCCGACTGCGAAATCCGTTGGCAGGTTGAGGGCTTTTCCGATGCCCCAGCCGAGGAAGGGCATTATGAGGAATTGAGCGGCGACTCCGGTGGCCACCGCTTTGGGCATCTTAGAGACACGCTTGAAGTCGTCGATGCTGAGAGTAATGCCCATGCCGAGCATGATGATAGCAAGGCCACTGATGATCTGAGGAGTTTTGAACCATGCGATCCATGTGGGATCGATGAGGGCGTAGACGCAGGCGAGACCGACCCAGAGTGGAAAGAGGTTGGCGAGGATATTGAAGAATCGAGACATGAGGAGGAATTGGGTGATGGGTGATGAAGAGGGGATTGGGGATCCGGCTTCGTTTCTCTACGCCGTGACGAGGAAGCAGGGGGATTTTAAAATCAGGTAAAGATTGTGTGGAGTTTGGGGAGGTTTCGTTTGGTTGAAACTCTAAAATGCAACAGTTGTTGGGTGTTTGGGGAGAGAGCCTTGGAGGCTAGGCAAATTCTGCCCTGTGGGGAGTTGTAGGGTGAGGGTTCTGTTGGTTGATATTTTAAGGTATTGATATATAGGTATTTACGTTGGTTGTGTTCGTTTCGGCATGGGAGCTGCTTTACGCAAGGCATGATCGACCAAATGTTTGAACGCGAGAATTACACATTAGCGAAAAAGCTAATGGATGTATCTCATGTCCGGCACCAAGCCATTGCTGGGAATCTCGCGAATGTAGAGACTCCAGGGTACAAGCGTAAGGACATCCAAGCGGATTTCGCAACTCAGTTGGCGAAGTTGGCAGGACAGGACGACATGAAGGGCATAGCGAGTTTGAAGCCGACACTTCGTACAGACTTCGCTTCACCTGCAGTAAGAGCGGACGGGAATAACGTTCAGATGGATAAGGAGCTCTTGGAAATGAACAAGAATGCGACCCAGTACGAGTTTCTAGCGAACTATACAGCAAACTCGATGAAGCGAATCAAGACGGCGATCACTGGCCGTGTGATGTAATTAATTTTTAGGAGACCACTATATTATGAACTTAATGCCAGGAATTGATACGACCGCTTCTGCCTTACAGGCTGAAAAGACTCGTTTGGATATTATAGGTCAGAATATTGCTAACGCGAATACGACGCGCGGTGTGGATGGTAAGCCCTACGCTCGCCAGATGGTTTCGTTTGAAAGCAAGATGATCGAACTCGGTAAGAGTTCGGACGGTTCTATGCAGTACGGTCAAGGGGTTGCTATTAAGGACATCCAAGCCGACAAGACTGATGGGCCGCTCGTTTTTAATCCAGGCCACCCCGATGCAGACGAGAAGGGGATGGTTCGCATGCCGAACGTGAATGTCACTCACGAGATGGTGGACATGATCGCCGCTTCTCGCTCCTACGAAGCGAACCTCCAAGTCGTCCGTACTGCGAAGCAGATGGCGTCGCAAGCGATGCGAATCGGCCGCTGATGAATTACTTTTTTTGAATTAAGATCTCACCACCACCACTACCACATTCCTATCCTCCCATGATTGATACCTCCACATTTACAGCCTCGAAGCAGTTCTTCGATAATGCTGCCATCCAACAACCTAAGCCACAGATTGAGATCCCGACCAAGGACCTTGAGAAGATTGGCAATGTAGCCAAGCCCGGCCAGTCGTTTGACAATATGGTGGGCAACCTTGTTAAGGATGTAGCCGAAAAGGGGCGTGTTGCTCAAGTGGAGACAAACAAGGTTTTGCTCGGAGAGAGCGACAATATTCACCAGTCAATGATCGCGATGCAAGAGTCTGGCACGGCGTTCTCTATGATGGTCGAAGTTCGTAACAAACTCGTTACTGCTTATCAGGAACTCATTAAGATGCCTGTTTAACGCTTAGCGACAATTTGTAATGGATAAGATTTTTAGACAGTTTCAAGAGCTTTGGGGCCCACTAGGGGTTAACCAAAAGATTTCAATGACCTTGGCCGCCGCGTTGGTGGTCGTTGCCACGGTCGCAATGATGGTATGGGCGTCACGTCCGGATATGCAGCTTCTTTATGGAGGTTTGGCAGCGGACGAGGCAGGCGATATTTTGTCGAAGCTCGAGAAGAAGGGAGTCGAGGTTGAGCTCGGTAAGGGCGGCGGATCGATTTATGTCGAATCTCGTCTCGTTCATAAACTTAGAGCTGAGTTGGCTACGGATGGTGTTTTGCCAGGTGGTAGCGGTCCCGGTTTCGAGTTGTTTGATGGCGGTGGCTTCGGGATTAGCGATTTCGTGCAACGTACGAACTTCCTTCGTGCGGTACAGGGGGAGCTTTCTCGTACGATCTCTCAGTTTAATGGAGTCGATGGAGCGCGCGTCATGGTAGTAATGCCTGAGAATCGAATCGTAGTTTCAAGAGAAGGACGAGATCGTCCAACGGCATCAGTCTTTTTAGATTCATCAGGAGCGTTGATGCTTCCTGCAGTTAATGCCATCCGTCGCTTGGTTGCGAATGCGATCCAAGGTTTGGATATAAATGATGTCGCGGTTGTGGATAGTTCTGGGGTTGATTGGTCCGAGCAATTGAGTGGTGAAGCTTCCGGTGGGATGTCTAACGATGCGATTCGTTTTCGCACCAAGTGGGAGACTTACTTTTCGAATAAAGTACAGACTATGCTTGATCGCGTATTGGGAGTGAATCAGTCGGAAGTGCGTGTTGCGGTAGATATCGATACGTCTTCTGTACAGACTACTGAAAAGTCTTTTGATCCAGAAGGGGTTGTTCGTTCTTCTCAGACTCGTGAATCTACGAGCAATTCAGAAGATAGCGAAGGGAGTTCTAGTGCCGGGGTAGCTGGGATTGCAGCAAACATTCCAGATGGTGGTCAAGGATCCTCAAATTCAGTAACAAAGAGCACTGATAAGGATAAGGAAACGACTGAGAGCTATGAAATCGGTGAGGTGGTAAGTAGCCGTATTCAAAATCCGGGCGAGATTCGTCGCTTAACAGCATCACTACTCGTTGCGAAGCGCTTCACAACTGAGGGAACAGAGCAAATTGACAATCCCCGTAGTGAAGAGGAAATGGAAGATTTGCGTCAGATCGTGATAAACGCACTCGGGATTAAGATTGGTCGTGGTGAAACTTCGGCAGATCTCGTGACTGTCCAAGAGATGGCCTTTGTGCCGAACGATATGGTTTATGGAGCAGCCCCTGCAGCACCGAGTGTTGATATCGCGTATTACCTCGATATGGGCAAAGGCTTGGGGGGGATCGTACTTGGCTTTGTGGTGATCATGTTTTTCTTAAAGATGTTGAAGAAGAATCAGCCTGAACAAATTTCAATGGAAGTGCTCAAGCCCGAGCAAATGCTTCAGACTAAGAAGTTGGAAGATACCAGTGTGGTGACTCCTGAGATGCTTAACGAATTGATCCGACAGAAACCCGCAAATATCGGGGTTTCGTTGAAGGAATGGATCGGTGACTTAGAAGGAGCTGCGAAGTAAGAATCATGGCTACCTCTGCAGCAAATTATCCAAAGATGTCGCGCGTTAAGCGCTTGGCTACTTTTCTTGTCGTTATTGGCCCTGAGGCGGCGGCGAATGTCCTGAAGGAATTTGACGACGAGCAGATCGAAGCGATCTCTCGCGAGATGACTCATATCTCAGCCATCGAAGAAGCGATTCAAAAGCAAGCGGTCGAGGAATTTTCGGCGGTTGTTTTGTCCAGTTATGGATCGATCCTAGGGGGACCGAATTATACTCGTAAGGCCCTTGAAATCGCTAAAGGTGACTTTAAGGCGACGAGCATTTTGGAGCGCATTGCTCCGACCGGGAATACCGGTGAGGTTATTAAAGAGATCGAGCAGATGGAGCCCCGTCAGATCTTTAATATGATCAAGACTGAGCAAGCTCAGACCATCGCGTTTGTATTGTCTTATCTTGAGAACGATAAGGCTGGCCCGATTCTGGGGATGTTTAATTTGGAAGTTCGTGAGGAAGTGATCGAGCGTCTTGGTATGATGGAGCCCACTGAAGTGGACCCCATTAGTGAGACAGGGGTAGCCGAGTTGTTAGTTG
>CAWVWU010000060.1:0-18730 GCA_963933925.1 uncultured Puniceicoccaceae bacterium | reverse complement strand
CCTGTTACTATTCCTGCAAAGTCGCCAACGATGAGATGGGCCAATTCTACGTCCAAGACCTCAAAGCAAACGGAGCCGACACCAATCTTGATGCATCAAAACTACCCGAAGGAATCACGGGCAAATGCCTCGTCATGACCAGTTCCGATGCGGAACGCACCATGAACACCTTTCTCGGCATCACGACAGACTACGCAATCAGCGAAATTCAAGAAGACGCCCTCATAAACTCCGACTTCCTCTATATAGAAGGCTACCTCGTTACCGGCGAATCAGGACGAAACGCCATGAAGCAAGCGAAGCAAATCGCCGAAGCCAACCAAATCAAAACCGCCCTCACCTTCTCAGACCCGAGCATGGTCAAGTATTTCAAATCCGAAATGCAGGATGTCGTAGGCACCGGAGTCGACCTCCTTTTCTGCAACGAAGAAGAAGCCATGCTCTTCACCGATACAAAGACGATCGAAGACGCCAAAGAAGCCTTAAAAAAATACGCCAAGACATACGTCTGCACCCTCGGCCCGCAAGGAGCATGCCTCTTCGACGGATCCCAATACATCGACATAGCTCCCGTGCCCACCAAAGCGATCGACACCAACGGAGCCGGCGACCTCTTCGCAGGTGCCTTTCTATATGGCATCACCAATAATTTAAGCTTCTCCGAAGCGGGTGCACTCGCCAGCCATGCGTCATCATTAGTCGTATCCAAGTTCGGTCCCCGCCTCAAGAAGAGCCAAGCCCTCGAACTCCTCGCTTAAACTCAATACATACCCATGTCTCAAAAACGAGTTGCAATCATCGGAGGAGGAGCTGCCGGCATCTTCGCCGCACTCTCCTGTGCCGAAGAAGATCCCGAGGCACAAATCATAGTATTTGAAAAATCCCGCCATTTCCTTACCAAGGTTCGCATCTCTGGCGGCGGACGATGCAATGTAACCCACAATTGCTTCGAACCGAAAGAACTCATAAAAAATTACCCTCGTGGCTCCAAAGAACTCTTAGGAGCGTTTTATGCATGGCAACCAGAGGACACGATAAACTGGTATCAAGATCGTGGAGTTGAGCTAAAAACCGAAGCAGATGGGCGAATGTTCCCGACCACCGACGACTCTCAGACAATCATCGATTGCCTGTTATCAAATATAGCAGAAGCCAACATATTCCTGAAGCCCAAGACAGGCATAAACTCCATACAACAATCAGAGGACAAAGCCTTTCGCCTAGAAACGAGCCAAGGCGAACAATTCGACGCCACTCACGTCGTAATAGCAACGGGTGGAGGACAAACAGCAGGACACACCCTAGCCCAGTCGCTAGGCCATACCATAACTGACCTTGCCCCCTCCCTCTTCACCTTCAACATAGACAACCCGCTTCTTAAAGGACTCTCAGGGGTCAGCGTACCCAACGCACGCGTACACTGCCCCTCAATAAAACAATCACAGGAAGGGCCCGCACTAATCACACACTGGGGATTGAGCGGCCCAGCCATTCTCAAACTCTCAGCATGGGGAGCACGCCAACTCGCCAAAACAGACTATCGCTTCGAGGTCTCAATCAATTGGATTAAAGAGCTTAGCTTGGATACGGCACGATCACAACTCGCCAAAAGCAAAACCAACGACCCCAAAAAACAAATTTCCACACACTGCCCTTTCGAACTACCACGGCGTCTTTGGAAAAATCTAGTAGAGCACTCCGGAGTAAACTTCGATACTCAATGGGCTCAACTCTCCAAGTCAGATCTAGAAAAAATCGCCCTAAATCTCACCGCATGCATCCTCTCCGTTGATGGTAAAAGTACTAACAAAGAAGAATTCGTCACCTGCGGGGGCGTAAGTCTCAAAGAGATCAACTTTAAAGACATGCAGAGCAAACAAGTCCAAAACCTATTCTTCGCAGGTGAAGCACTTGATATAGATGGAGTTACAGGAGGATTCAACTTCCAGGCAGCATGGACAACAGGCAGGATAGCAGGGCTTTCCATAGCCCACAGTTGACTATTTGCAATCCATGCTGAAAGTATTCAACCAATACGGAGCAAAATTACTAACCCTTGTCTCCGTCAACCTTACATTGAACCTAGTACTATGAAAAAGAAAATCTTCACGATCGCATTCTTAACTCTAGCAATGACAGCATTCTTCGGCTGCTCTAAATCAGAAGAAGCTCCAGCCGTAGGCAACGAAGCCGAAGCGGCATCAGCTGAAGCAACTGCAACAGCTGCAGCCGCTGAAGCAGAAAAAGCTGCGGCTGAAGGAGCCAAAGAAGCTGAGAAAGCTGCTGGCGACCTTAGCAAAAAGCTCAGCAAGTAATTTCGACCTTCAGAGATGAAAACGAAAGTTATCATGGCAATTGCCGCCCTTTCAGTCCTCGTCGGCTGTGCCAAACAAGCCGAGGAAGAAACTCCTGCGGCAGTTGAAGCACCGAAAGTCGAAGTCACTCAAAAAGAAGCCGAGGGCAATAAGCTCACCTCTGGATTGAGTAAAGGTCTTGCGGACGTCAAAAAGTCAATCGCTGGGTCCAGCGAAGACGGAGGCGACCAAAAGAAAGCTCTCGAAGCAAAACTTAAGGATGAGCAGGCAAAAGCCGAAGCTCAACTGAAGGATGAACAAGCAAAGGCTGCTGCCTCCCTCGAAGAGGAAAAGGCAAAAGCTACCGCCAAGATTGCCGAAGAGAAAGCAACCATGGCCGCTAAGCTCGAAGAGGAAAAAGCCGCAGCTGAAGCAAAGATCGAAGAGGAAAAGTCCAACTTGACTGCTGAGTTCACAAAGCAAAAAGACGCTTTGATGGCTCAATACGCAAAACAGTCGAGTGCCCTCAGTAGTCAATTTGGGGGACTTAAGTCGTCTTATCAGAAGCTAAAGTCAGCTCTACCAGAAGATACGGTAAACTCACTTGAAGCCAAGATCCCGGAAATCGACCTAAGCCTCGAAGGCCTGAAGAACCTTACGAATAAATACAGCCCTGAAACAATGGAACAGCTGAATTCATTCAAAGATAAATATTCTTCAGAACTCGCTACGACTCAAAAACTCATGAACGAAGGATTAGCTCTGATGAAAAAATCAGACATCAAAATCCCTTCATTCTGAGAGACTGCTTAATAGTTAGTAATCATTTTCAAACGGAGCCCCTGTGGGCTCCGTTTTTTTGTGTAGTCGCTTCCCCAGACGCGAGAACTATGGAGCATTCAAGGAACCGTCTGGACGGCGAGCTTGAGACCATTCTACGATAGCGGAACTGCACGGATATTTTCTCGCTTCCTCCTCGTCAATATCCACACCGTGGCCCGATTTTTCATTTGGATACAAGTAGCCTTCACGCAATTCAGGGCATCCCGGAAAAACAGCACGTGTCGCTTCAGTAAAGGGCTGGAATTCCTGAATACCAAAATTTGGCGTCGCCAAATTAAGATGTAAATTCACAGCATGACCAACCGGTGAGCAATCTCCAGGCCCATGCCACGCCGTCTTAACACCAAAGGCTTCAGCCACGACAGCAGCCTTACGAGCAGGCGTCAGACCACCCATGTCACTTACGTGCATTCGGATAAAATCGACCAATCTATTCTGAACCAATGGCAGCCATTGCTCCGGCATTGTAAAGAGTTCACTTGCCGCAATCGGAGTACAGGTGTGGCTGCGAAGCTGAGCGTATCCAGTAAAGTCCTCCAATGCCAAAGGATCTTCCAAGAAAAAAGGCCGGAATCGCTCTAACCCCCGAGCAAAATACATCGCCTCACTCAAAGCCAACCGCCCATGGGTATCGTGCAGAAGCTCAACCGAATCACCAAACACGCCACGGATGTGCTCGAAAGCCTCAATCGTTGATTTCACATAACTACGCGGATCATAATAGGCACCAGGTAAAGCTCCATCAGGAGCCCTAACGGGATCATCATTCACCCCTCCATACGCGAGCCCACCCGACTCTGGGTTATTATAAGTTTCGGCTGCCCCTCCTCCTAGACGGATTCTTACATGACGCAGCCCTGCTTTTAAATGTTCTCGAATATGATCAGCGAGTTCCTCCGGAGTTCTACCATCCGCGTGCCGATACACAGAAGCAGCCTCCCTAACTTTACCTCCTAAAAGTTGGTAAAGCGGCAACCCAGCTACCTTCGCTTTGATATCCCACAATGCCATATCAATCGCACTCACCGCATTATTTAGCACCGGACCACCTCGCCAATAACCGTTAAACATCATTAACCGCCATAGCTCCTCATTCCGTAGTGCATCTCGCCCAATCAAAAGGGGGCGAATATGCTCTCTGAGTATCGAATCCACTCCATGAAACCGCTGAGTCAATGTACCACAACCCATATATTGCAGGATCAGCCGTAAGAACTTTTGCGACGACTAAATTTCGCCCCATTGGAGCCGTGAGTATTACCTTAACATCTTGAATAGGGAGTGTTTTCATAACTGTGCGAGGTCAAAAAACCGGTAATCAATTCAACTGAACTGAAGTAAAACAGAATTAATTATATTCGCAAAACAAGGGTATTAATTTACGTATTTGCGTTCTGGATATGAAATGCCTTAGTTTGATCAAATAACTTCCACGGTCAAACTGAAAACCATCCGAAGAGATAACCGACTTAGGACTTGAAGATTACCTCAACCCACAACAGAAACATACTATAGCCACCTCCCCCAAGAGCTAACCACTTATCTCCTAAAAAGGCTTAATTCCCACGAATTCGATTGAATCCGGAACGAGATAAGAACCCCCATAGATACCTTCCCCCAATACTATGCTATCAACTGCAGACTACATTCTCATTGGATTTTACTTCGTCTTTATTTTCTCACTGGGTTTTGTGTTTCGTGCTTCGAATAAAAATTCGAGCGACTACTTCCGAGGTGGAGGGAGTCTTATGTGGTGGATGGTGGGAGCCTCTACCTTTATGCAGCAGTTTAGTGCTGTCAGCTTCACAGCCGTCGCCGGCAAAGCCTATCGAGACGGTAGCATCGTTATCGTCCCCTTTATAGCAAACGCCTTGGGCTTTTTCATCAATTACCTCTGGACCGCACCACGTTTTCGCCAAATGCGCGTTATCACACCAATTGAAGGTGTGCGAGACCGCTTCGGAAAAGTAAACGAGCAGGTCTTCACATGGATGCAACTCCCAGTAAGCGTCATTTACGCAAGTATCTGGCTCAACGGTCTCGCAGTATTCATCGCCGCCGTTTTTCAGGTCGATCTAGTGATGACCATAGTGATCACCGGAGGAGCAGTCGTATTCATGTCAGTTACTGGTGGATCGCTAGCAGTCGTAGCGAGTGATTTCGTTCAGATGCTTCTTATCATGATCATTTCCCTCGCCGCCGGAATCCTCGCCTTATACCACACGGACATCGGCGGTGTAACGGGCTTCATCCAGAAAGCACCTGCCAATTACCTGGACTGGACCGAAGGAATTAGCCCCACCATCATGTGGCTCTGGGTTTTCGCTTTGATGATCAAGCAAAGTTTTGGAATCAACAACATGATGGACTCGTCACGCTACCTCTGTGCGAAGGACGGAGACCACGCTCGTAAGGCAGCCCTCTTAGCCTGCATCCTCATGCTAGTGGGGCCCATCGTTTGGTTTATTCCTCCTATGATGGCCGGCATAGTTGAGCCGGATATGGCTTCGGTATTTCCGATGTTGAAAGATCCGAGCGACGCCTCCTACGCCTATGCTGGTTCGCTCACACTACCAGTTGGAATGATGGGACTCCTATTATGCGGGATATTCGCAGCCACCATGTCATCAATGGACAGTGCCTTGAATCGAAATTCGGGGATATTTGTACGCAACTTCTACGAAGTGTTTTATGCCAAGAATGCGAAACAATCACATCTCCTTTTCGTGGGACGTCTGATTTCCACCATCTTCGGTGCGATCATTATCCTTTCCGCGATCGCCCTTTCGAAAATGCAAGGACTCACCCTTTATGACATAATGTGGTATTATAGCGGTTTGGTCGCCCTTCCCGCGACTATTCCATTAACACTTGGAATCTTTATAAAAAAGACCCCAGCATGGTCAGCGTGGAGCACCGTGTTAATCGGCCTGTCCTACTCTGCCTATGTCTTCTTCCTATTGGACCCAACCACCATTGGTTGGATTAGCGAAAAGGACCTCAGTTCACGCGAAATCATTGATTTCACGTTCTTCGCAGGAACCGTAGGAAACATATTCATCTGCACGGCATGGTTCTTGTTCACGAAGCTTTTCTACGAACAGTCCCCAGCAGCCTACAAAGAAAACGTTGAGAGCTTCTTCGTGCGCATGTCTACACCGATTGACTTCCTGAAGGAACACGGAAAAGGCAGCGGCCGCCACCAAGGAATCGTACTGGGAATCATATGTATCATATATGGAGGGTTTCTTACCCTCGTCGGCCTATTTGTTCCTCACGAACGAACAGGAAGCCTCATTACCTACGCTGCGGTCGTTGGAGTTATGACCTTGGTAGGAGTCGCCCTCTGGCTTTCCAGTAAACGAGCATCAGAGGATCATTAATCCGTACAATCAAATCGATTGAATAATTCATAGCGGAGCCGATTACGGCTCCGCTTTTTTTATAAAAAAAGCTATATAGTCTTTCGATATGGTCGAAAATAGCTAACGTATCGCAAAGTTAATTACTCTACCATGTCACACGATTTCTACCAATCCCTCGACCAACGCCTAAAGGAAATACACACCCTATCCTCAATTGGAGGATTACTCGGCTGGGACGAACAAGTGAATCTCCCCGAAGACAGTCAGGAAGCTCGGGCCACTCAAAGCTCCCTAATAGCCCGTTTAACCCACGAAGCAGCATGCTCTCCAGACCTAGGCAGAGATATCAAGGCTCTAGAATCAAACGCTTCCCCTCTCGCTCCGGATAAGAAGATCGTCGTCCGTGATGCCCGTAAAGAATACGATAGAGCCACCAAACTACCCTCCGAATTCGTCGAACGCAGATCTCGCCTCGAAAGCGAAGCCTACCACGCATGGGCAAATGCAAGAAAGACATCCAACTTTTCTGATTTCGCCCCGTTCCTACAAAAGCAGGTCGACACCTGTAAAGAATTAGCCGGGTATCTGGGTTGGTCAGACCGTCCCTACGACTGCCTCATTGACCTCCACGACCCAGGTATGGACGCCTCCACCATTGGTACACTCTTCAGTGGATTAAAAGGTGAACTCGCCCCGATCGTTAGCGAAATTCTAGAATCATCCATAAAACCAAAAACTGACATTTTCAAAGGATTCCCCGTAGACCAACAGGAATTATTTCTCCGAGAAGTCACCGAATCGCTGGGCTTCAACTATAAAAGAGGACGCATCGACAAGTCACTCCACCCCTTCTGCAGTGGCAACGGAGCCGACATCCGAATGACAACCCGGTTCGACGAAGACAATCCACTCGACTCCCTCTTCAGCTCCATCCACGAAACCGGTCACGGAATGTACGAGCAAGGCCTTCCACTCGACCAACTACACACCGCCCTAGGCCAAGCTGCGGGGATGGGTGCACACGAATCACAGAGCAGGCTATGGGAGAACCAAGTCTGCCGCAGCAAGGCATTCTGGAAACGATACGAACCCAAACTCCGCGCAGCCTTTCCCGAACAGCTCGCCAACATCAGTTCAGACGACCTTTACCTTGCGATAAACTCAGTATCACGAAATCCGATACGAGTCGACTCCGACGAAGTCACCTACAACCTTCACATAATTATTCGCTTCGAAATCGAAAAAGCACTCTTCGACGGAACACTCGCCGTAAAAGACCTCCCCGAATTCTGGAACGAACAATACAAAACCCTCCTCGGCATCACCCCAAAGAACGACGCCGAAGGCGTTCTCCAAGACATTCATTGGTCAGGCGGAGCATTCGGCTACTTCCCAAGCTACTGCCTCGGCAACATGCTCGCAGCCCAGCTCTGGTACGCCGCCCTCGACCAAATCGACGGCCTCGAAGACAAAATTGCCGACGGTGACTTCCTTGCCCTCCTCAATTGGCTCCGCATAAAAATCCACAAACAAGGCAAACGCTACGACCTTCAAGAACTCAGTCGCCAGGCCACCGGACAGGACCTTTCTCCAACAGCCCTTATCCGCTACCTCAAAGAACGCTACCTCCCTCTCTACACCTAGTAAAAGCGGCATTTTGCCACTTTTCACGGGAGAACAAGCAACCATCCGAACTAAAGCCACGCACCACACATCCGATAGAATAGCCCTAGCCTATTCATCGAATGAAGCCAGATCCGGAACACACATCGTACCTCCGAGCCCTCCGCCAATGGGCTCCCGTAATCGCCTTAGCAGGAATAATTCTATTCCTCGCGACTGCACAGGTAGGTCACGCCTCCGAACTCCGACTTACCTTTCACGATAAAGTCGACCATTTTTTCTTCTACGGATTCCTCGCCACCCTCGTATTCCGCGGACTCTCCGGCGATGCCAACTCCATGTCGCGATGGCTTTTCACATTTGCCGTCGTCGCCAGCTTCGGACTCCTCGACGAGATCCTACAACACTTCAACCCAGGACGCCAAGGCGACCCCCTAGACTGGTTAGCTGACTGCATCGGTGCTCTCACTGGAATCTTCGCCTACCGCTGCACCACCGTCTACCGCCAACTCCTAGAATTCTCCCCTCTCAACTGGATCTGGCATAAACGCTGAACCCACAGTTCCGTCGCTCTTGCAAAGTATTCAAATACTTTACACCAAGAGCCTATTCCACCGAATAGGCTCTTTTTAGTCCATCAGCTCGTCGGGCTACCGCCCCACCCGATCCCACAGACGCACATCCTTTTTTTTAAACCTTCGTAATTCTCCCTGTCCTTTGTGCCCCCTGCAAGACCCTCTCCCAACAAATTCTTCATGTGGTTCAAACAGGCCTTTTTAGCATAAATCAACCTGTGCCCATCTGCGCAATCGGTAGGCAAAAAAAGCACAACCCCTACAAATTCGCCACCAGCCGCACGATTTCGTCACGCTTCACATGCGCATCCGCTAGCTACTTACGAGCTATTTCAATCACATAAGCTGGCGCAGTTCGGACTGTTCAGCTTGCCGCTCCCGCGAGCTCCTTAATCGCATCCATATTCTCAAACACAACTCTCACGCTCGCTGCATTCGTCGGAACCTAACCACTGCCAGCATTTGCACAAAAAAAACGGCTCCTACGAATCACCACTACCGCATTCAACTTATAGCCACATCAACTACCTCTTATCGAGGCCGATCAGCTCTAGATCAAATTTCAATACGGCGTAGGGCGGCACGCGTCCTGCCCCTTCTCTCCCGTAACCGAGCATAGGCGGAACATAGAGACGCAATTTATCTCCTACCGACATCAGCGACAGCGCTTCTCTCCATGCGGGAATCACTCCCGCGACTGCTACGGTGATCGGCTCGCCTCGTTCAATCGAACTGTCGAAGACGGTACCGTCCAAGAGTGTGCCATGGTAATGGATTTCGACAATGTCGGCTTTGCTTGGGCGAGGTCCCCCGAGATCAGCCGGGCGGCGGAGAATCTCATACTGTAACCCGGAGCTCGTCGTTGCCACGCCCTTACGCCGGGCATTCTCTCTTAAGAAGGCGATCGATGTATCCGCTTGTTCTTTGTTTACCTCTTGGACCTTCACACGGGAGCGTGCGACCAAGCCTTTGGCAGCGGCGATTAACTCTGATTCCGTTAGTTGTCCCCGTCCTTCGAGCCCGTCCTTTAGCCCCGCAAGAATCGCCGCTTTATCGACTCGGATGTTCGGTTCTTCCAGGATGTCTCGCGCGATGCGGTAGCCAATCCCGTAACTCGCTCGTTGATCGAGCGTTTCGAGCACTAGCGTTCCTTCGGGCGAGACTGCTACGGACTTGGCTATAGGCGCGGGATCGACAACAGAGCGAGGAGTCGGGGGGGTCCTGATATCAGGTGCCTGGACATCGTCGGGAGCCTCTTTCTTTCCGCAGGCTGACAATAGAACGAGCGATGCGATTAGTATGATTTTCAAGGACATGCTTTTTAGTTCTGCTTAATTCTCAGGAGATTCGCATCGCTGCTAGGCGACAGGATTACTTCCACACTTGTGGATTCGCCTTCACTGGGTTGATCGGCACCGACGGATTCCCAGCTTCGTTCTTCGTTTAGGTGCTCGACAGTATAAGTCGCACCAGGCTCCGACTCCCAAGTGAGGCGAAGTTTCGGCACGATACCGTCGAGAAGCTCTATGTTCGTAATGGCAAAGCCAGCTGGATCAGCCGCGTTCGTTCGCGTCACAATGATCGTGTAGAGGTTGACGTTCTTTCCGTCTTCAGAAGTGACCTGCACATCGATTGAATTCTGACCGAGCTCAAGTGCAATAGAATCAGAGGTCGCACCGGAGGCGAGTGGGACTCCATTCACAGAGAGCTTCGTGAGCACCGAGGCTGTCGGCCTGACAGTCATATCGGACACGGATCTCAGCGTATGCGTGGAATAATCGACCGTTGATTGATCGAAGGTAGGATTCAAATTTCCAGAACTGATATCCAAGCCCACAAGAGTGGCATCACTGCTCAATACCGGTTGAGTAATGCTGAACTCTTCGGAAACGAAGCCTTCAACAAGCGGCGCGTCCGGATCATAGGCTTCCACGCGGTAGCTGTAGAGCTCGCTCGAAGGAATGCTGCTTCTGGTCAAGCTCTGGCTGGTAATGTAGGAGTTACGATCAATCAATTTTTGCGCCGAACCGATGAAGTTGAGTTGCGGTTCGATGAAGGTGACCTTGACGATGCCGGTCTGCTGTTCGCCGAGCAGTCCAGCATGTGACGCCGCACCGCTTAAATGGGACCAGCTTCGATAGGTGAAATCGCGATCTACGCCATTTTCAGCGGTGCCGCCGTAGGTTGAATTGCCATTGCGATCTCCCTGCACGTTGAAATAGAGCACTTTGCCCGCAGTCACGTAGTAAGGTGGTTCTTCTCCCTCATCCAGACTGAAGATATTATTGCGGAGGTAACTATCCACATTGTTCAAAGGTGAGCCGCTCGAGATACCGATCGGTTTCTGTGGAATCAGGCCAGTGGCAGCGTTTTCTATATTGAGGGTGCCCTCTAGTCTCAGAAATATCTCGTGATCGGGCAGCGGAAAGGACGAACGCAAAGTCACGATCTCGAAGCCATCACCGTCATCTACGATCTTGTAAATAGCCATTGGAGCTCCGTACCAATTCACTTCATCGACGCTCCAAAAGGATTCAAAGTCCCCGTCGGCGCCGGTTCGGCGACGGTAGGTCAACTCGTAGTATTTAACGCCGTCTACTTCCACGAGGAATTGCTCCACTTCCAAGCCGCGATCGCCAAAGAAATACTTTCCGGAGAGAGCTCCATAGTCGCTAGGCGCTTGACCGCCTGTCTCTTGAGCAACGAATTCATCGTAGCTTACAAAGCCGTCGTCAGGAACCAGACGGATACCCAGGCCGCGTGGCCCAAAAGACGTCGTGAACTGCTCGGCCACAAGATGAGTGCCTGCTGGCAGCCAATCGGTCGGCATGGGCTGGCCGTCGACGCGGTAGGTCACTGTCTCAAAACCGCTTATCCGGGTGCTACTCTTGCTCGTCATGATCTCCCATGTGTCTCCGATATCGGGACGCAGATCTAGGAAATCACCGGCGAAGTCGATCACGAGGTTACCGTTGAAGTTGGCCTCGTTGCCTGACTGAAGGTGACCAAAGTAACTCGAGTGCACGGGGCGGGCTTCGACATCGATGATAATTTCGCCCCCGGTAACATCAAATGAACCATTGTTGATCAGATAGGTTCCAGAGCCTATCCGCGTAACTGCGTCTGCATCGCTCTGGGTATAGCCGGAACTCCGGAACTCATTGCCGAAGATATTGATCTGCCCGGAGTTGGTGAAGCTGCCAACGACCATACGATAGTCGTTCAAAGTAATCGTACCCGCATTCGATTTGATCCCTCCGGTGGGAAATTCCGTTTTCCATCCGTCCAATGTCAGGGAAACGCCCGCATCGATTTTATCGATAAACACGTCGTTTTCAAACGACACTGTCGCCACCGCGATCTCTGGATCTTCTCCGAAGGCACCGTCGCGAATGAAGGTCGAATGGACCACGATCTCCGTGCCAGGAAGGAAGCCGTCGCGGGCGGCGTTTAAACCCATGAACTGTGCTCCTGAGCCCACGGTCACGGAGCCTCCGTAAATTTGGTAGAGGTTTTCGCCACTTGTCACCTGGCCGTCTTGAAGCACGGACAAGCTTGTTCCAGCGCCGACTTGGATGTAGCGCCCGCCGATGGCGAGTGAGCTATTATCGACAACGAGCTGCCCGCGATTGGCGAACTCTCCAACGGTCGCTAAAGCCCCGCCTCTGCGTGGCATCGACGCACCGCCCAGAAGACGTAAGGTACCGGCGTTTAGATTTAGCGTGTCCAACGCCGGGAAGGAGCCGTCGCCTGTAATGGTTACGGAAGCAGGTTGGCAAAGCGATAGGCCGCACGCTTCCGGGCTCAGTGGATCGATCTCGGAGACCTGGTTTCCGTTAACGTCAGCGACGCCATAAGTCGTCTGCGGCGCTGAGTCGGATCCGATTTTGGTAAAAGCCGCGCCATCGATAAGGAGTTCGCCTCCTATGAGCCAAGAGCCGCCTAGCAGTGTTTCAGTTGTGGCATTGGCAATTCCGGGAAATTCTCTCGCTACGTCCGAAGCGAGCGGATCCAGGGTGCGATCAGTGATCTTGCGAACCCGCAGGGTCGCCGAAGCATCGACGCGGATAAGCCCATGATTCTCGAACAGTCTCATGTCGGTGAAGTCCGCTTCAGAACCGCCATTCAGAATGAGAGTACCGAAGTTTCGCAGCGCCACACCGGTAAACGTCTGAAAGGGAGCACGCATATCAAACGTGCCAGAATCCACATCGACCTCTGCAGGATTAAACTCCCCGATATCCATCGAAGACCCTGTGATAGAGACATTCCCCTGACGCCCCTCCGCGATGAACTGGCCACCCTTTTTGGCCACCAGCGAACCGCCAGTGAGATTGATAGAGTCTAGCTCCATCGTAGAGGCATTTGAGATGAAGATGCCTAGCTGCGCGCTTACACTTTCCAATCCAGCGCTCCAAACATTGGAGCCCGAGGTCCCGGGCAACAACCGCAGGGTCGCCCCTTCAGAGGCAAAGACGTAACCCGAGTTAATTCCCTCATCGAAGGCGAGTTCAAGAGTGGAACCCGCGCCGAGGAACGCACCGACTTGGGCGGCATGACGATTCTCCAAACGCCGACCACTCACAGAGAGCGAACCGGATTCACTCGCGTACAAGTAACCCTTATTCATGAAAGTTTCGGCACCGGTGATCATTGACCCTCCGAGCGCCCAAAAGCTCTCCATATTCTCGATCGTCGTCGAATCCACGTTTGGATGGCTGCTGATCAAGTCCATGGCGTATCCAGACCCGATAATCGCGTTGTAGTTGATGAACTTAAAGTCTCCAGAGGTCGCCGCGGAACCGGCTCCGATGAGATTCGACTCCGTCATGCGAAGCGTGCCACCGCCGGTCAGGCTGGTGGACGTCGTCAGTGGACTCCCCATGATCAGCGCCGCCGAGGAGCCATCGTTTCCTGCCGCGACATTGATCGTGCCATGGTTTGCCACCGCCCCGTCAAAGACGGTGAGAGTGGCGGGGTTTCCGTTAACAGGCGAAAAATCCAACCGTGCACCGTCTTTCACATTCAAGGTGCCGATCGACTCTCTCGTGGTAAGGTTTGGGAATGGAGCGCTAGCGATGGTATCGATCGTCGCCCAGTTAGACGCCGCTAATTCACCCGTATACAAAGAGCCGGGCCAAGCATTCGGTTTGTTCAAGCCGCCTGAAAGCAGTTCGATCCAGTTGGTGGGCGACGTCTGGTTGGGTGCCGCCCAATCATCTGCGCTCAACACTTCCATATCCATGGAGGCGATGGATTCGTCCTGCCAACTATCATGGCCTTGGTCGGTCCCCTTCGGACTCACCACTAGGTCCACCACGTCGCCTACCTCGAGATCGAGTATGACCGATTTTGTGAAATCGTTCCAATTCGTAATTCGAGAGGAGTCGATCACTTCCGATTCAAAGAGGTACGAGGGCAACGTGCTATCGAGGGGATCGTTCAACGTCATGGATTGCGTTTGCCCGCCGCCTTGCACCGTCGCCACTGCGTTAAGCGCATCACCATTCCAGAATAACACGCTGCGGTAGTCCTCATTGGTGTCACTATCGATGGGATCGTAAAAAGGGGGTAGGGAGATGGAGATTTGCCCGTCAAAATCAGATTTGAAAACGACGCTGGCTCCCGGAGCCAAACGACCAAATGTCATTTCAATTACGTCACTTCGCGCCCCTCCGTCATTGTTAAAATCCGGAGAGATCAGCGATACGTCGCCCCCATTGTTATTGTTAAACTCGACCGAATCAAAATTCTTCACGGTATCGCCAATCGTCATGCTGAAGCGCGTGATATCCACCGTCCCAGTATTGGTGAGATAGAACCATGGCTCATTGGTATCGAATCCGCCAAAGGGCTGGCTCTGGATGGCCAGCCGGAAGTTCAATCCCGATGGACTGACGGTGGGCACTGTGTCAGTCGTCATCGTGTCTTTTAGCACGCCGTTGACGTAGATCGCGCCCGTGACGCCGTTAGAATTTTGCAGAAGACCATTGAACCCGCCGCTGCCAATGGATGTCGTCCTCGGCCGAGGACGTAACGAAACGCCCCAGTTGACGTTCACTTTACCACCTGGCGAGATCCAGCGACGGACCGGCCATACTTCAGACCGACTCCTCAATTCTGACGACGAGCCCAAGTCTCTCAACAAGGTGGGGCCAGCAGGCTCGGCCAAGAGTTTATCCAATCGGATCACTTTATCATAATCGAAGAAACCCTCATCATTGCCACTCCAGCTTGAAGACGAGAATTCATTGAAACTGGTTTTGTTGTAACCACTTGCCCAACTATTGGCCTGTTCCGTCGTTCCTGGCTGAAGATACCCGTAACGCCAAACGCCCTGCGGCGAGTCGTTGAGATAGCCCTTCTCAACATCTTCGCCAGCCGCGTTCTTCTCTTTGGCAGTATCGTAAGTGTAGTCGTTGACCAGTCCCGGCGTGTCGTTGCCGAAGGCATTCGGGTTCGCATTCACCGTGAGCTCAAACGCGCTTTCACTGTTGGAATCGTAGGAAGGGACCGGCTTCCAGTGGTAGTCCGCAGCTCCAGCCGCCTCGAGTTGGAAGCTCATAACACCCGGGTTGAGACTCGCGACCTTGGAAGCGCTCTCGAGAATCTCTTTCTTCTCCTCCGCGTCCGGAGAAGGCCAAGGCGTCAGCTTGCTTGCTAATTGCGACGCCATAACGCTACCGAGCACAGTCTCAGCTTTACCGCTGCGCTTCTCCATAACATCACCCTCCAGGTCAAAGACTTTGAGATAGAAGCCGTCATTTCTCTTTATCACGAACACCTCCGCACAGGCCTCCATCGGCTCGCTTTCTCCTGAGGTCTGGTCCACGAGAGAAAGTCGGTAGCGATCACGATCCTGCGACTCCCCAAAATCCGTTCGCGGCGTGCCCGGATCGAGATCTGCAGGGGCTCCATCGTAAAAGGTAAACTCGCCAAGCCTGAACTCGTGCTCGCCATCGACGATCGGTCCAATGCTGAGCCCGCCCACTTTCTTGATAGAGGCTCCCACTTGCAGCAGCTCGTATTTCACCCTTCCGAGAAAGGGCGCGGAGACCTTCGTCTTCAGCCTAGGCTCGACGTGATAGAATATCGTCACAGTCACAGCCTGTTCTTCATTGGAAAGCGTGGGATCATCGAGGAGACTGATCTCAGGCAGGGCGAATCCACCAACGTTCGTTAGATGGAAGGTTTTAAGGGGAAAGGCTCCCAATTCTCCCACCAGTCCTTTGACGCCTTTGAGAGAGGTGAACGAGGTGCCGCCCGCCGGCGGATTTTCCCGGTCGATCAAACCAGGAAACTGCACTTTCCTCGGCTGCACGCCATAGGCGTCACGAAAGATAATGTCGTCCACGACCAAGTCCCAGCTCATCTTGAAATCGGTCTGCAGCTGAATGGCCGGACCGACATCGAGCGAAGCAATCTTGTAGTTAATGTCCGCCACGCCGAGATCGTAATTCGCAGACATTTTCAGCGGGCTCTTCTGCAAAATCACATCGCTGATCAGTCCGATCACGTCGATGGTGATAGCCGCAACATCCTCAGCTCCCGTGCTGCTAAGACCGTCGACGGAATTGAACTCCGCGTTGCGGTAGATCTTATGCGTCCCATTTCCGAAGCTTCGTATGTCTACCACCGGTCCGCCAATTCTCGTTACCAGCTGTACCCTCAGTCCACTGGAATCAGCGTTCGCCACGTAATAGACGCAGGCGGGATTAAGCCCGTCAGGCATCGTGTTGACGCTCTTGACTCTCACTTTGATCCCATCGCTGAATCCGCGCAGTCCCTTCTCAAGATCGAAGACCGGCTCTATCAATAGCTCGTCGCTGCCTGGAAGCACGGCGAAAGACCGCTCGCGGCTGTCGACTTCCGAGGTGCTGGAATCCGTCGAAACCGTGGGCGCTTGAATCGAAATCTTTCCCCAACTCCCCGGTCCGCCTTCTTTCGGGCTGCCGGGCTTCTTCGGGTCAGATGATTTGATGGAATGCGTCCCTTGGCCTTCGTCTTTAATATCCAAAGCTGAGCCGCCCATGCGACGCGCCAGCTGCATGGTGATACCGCTGGAGTTAACCACGTAGTAAACCTTCTTCGCCGCCATGCCATCGGGTAATTTGCCACCGGATGCGAGCGCTACAACAGTGCCATTCCTAAAAAAGGCGCCCGAGGTTCTGAGTTTGTTCGTTTCAACATCGACGGTGAAACTGCTGCCATCGCCGGATTCATACCCGAGCGTATATTCAAGAACAGGTTTCTGGGTGAACGTGACCACATCGTCCGCGAAGACATTGAGCAGCCGAAATTTGGAATCGTTGCTTCGGTTCCAAGACGCCAGCTCGATACTCGTGAAAGCCTTCTCGTGAACGGTCGGATCGCAGCGAATACTCGTGGCGAAGAGCCCGCTAAGATTAGAGGGAACGAGCCCTCCAAAGTTGACATTCATGTAAGTGAGGTTGTCGAGATCGCCCGTATTGAACTTGATCAGATCAAAATCCACACAACCAAACACGCAGGCCTCTAAGTTGGCCTCGGCCTTAACATCGAAAATCAAATCCGCGTAGACCTTTCCGAGCGGGGGAAAGTTCGTGGTGAACTGAGAGTCCGCCATGAGCCCTTCGGAAACATGGAGCGTCAGAGGATACTCATAAGGGATCTTGTCAGGGACGGAAACCCTTGGTTTGAAGGCGAGATCGTAATCCGCATTGCCGCCAATGCACAACCCAAACTCAAACCCCATGGTCGCCCCGATTTGTCCCGACGCTTCAGCTCCAAACGACGCAATGCCAAGGTCCACCGTCTTGCCCACGTCGACCGATTCGTCGAACCCAAAGGCGTATTGCTTGAAGATGTTAATATTCCCAGCAGGAAATAGCGGTTGCCCTTCTTCGGGAGAAAAACGCGTGACATCGCCAACGAACTCTTTCGCCAAACCAATCTGAGTTACAAGAAGTGACGATGCTAGAATGGAGCAAAGGAGGAACGAACGAGGAATCTTCATGGATCAGCAAATTGTGGACAAAAAAGGATGAAATAAAATGCAGTGCTTTTACTTCCCCACTAGATGAATCCTTTCCGTCTAAAAACGAACGGACAAGAATGACGCACCTTAAGACAATTCGCCTTCGACTATCGTCAAACAGGGGGAAATGAACCATAACGTGCGTGGAGATGCAGACCTTCCGGCGGCGTTTCTAAAAAGCAACAAGCAAAGTCCACGTCACGGAATTGAAACGCACCACCAAAACAAATAAGGCTAAACCCGACGATACGGCACATAACTCAAGTCACTAAGTACTGGCAGCCATACAAAGCGCTATTGACGAGAGTTCCTCCAAACCCCGAGTGACCTTTGCCCGATCTCAATATCTCACCCCCAAAAAAAAACGGGTCATCAGACCCGCCCTCTTCGAAATTAAACTTCGTGTCCCTTCGTGCACTTCGTGGGCAATAAAAAGCACAACCCCCATAACCTCTCCACCCTCCACCGCCGCTTGCTCGAATTCTCCCTAATAAAATTGATTCTGGCAGAAACGGTAACAGGCGGCGGGGCACTACCCAATTTCAAGAAACAATTGCCAGCACCCCTCGAGCTGTGCCACTTTCGGCGGTTTATTACCATGGACACCGCAACAACCGATATCGACACTCTCATCCGTAAAATGGCCCGCGACGCCCGCGAAGCCTCCTTGCTCTTGGCCAACGTGCCGACCGACAAGAAAAACGCCGCCATTCTTCGCCTCGCCGAACTCATCGCAGCCAACGTCGATTCCCTACGCGTCGAAAACGCCAAGGACCTCGCAGCGGGCAAGGCTAACGGTCTAGCCGAAGCCATGCTCAACCGCCTCGCTCTGAACGACAACCGGATAGCAGGCATGGTTGAAGGTGCCCGCCAAGTCGCCGCTCTGACTGACCCGGTTGGTGAATCCCTCAGTACTTACCAACACCCCCAAGGCTTCACCATCGAGAAAGTCCGCGTGCCCATCGGTGTGATCGGCATCATCTACGAATCACGCGCCAACGTCACCGTAGACTG
>CAWVWU010000059.1:0-18734 GCA_963933925.1 uncultured Puniceicoccaceae bacterium | reverse complement strand
GCTTAGTAGCTGCGGCTCTTAGCTTCGAGAGCGGCCATTGTGGCAAGTGCTCCGGTGATTAACAATCCTGCAGCCATCGCTCCAGTTAGAGGAAGAACTACTACCAGTCCGATTACGGCTGATCCTGCGATTGTGGTCTCTATGATTTGTTTCGTATTCATCTTTGTTTCTTTCGTTGAAACTAATATACGCCATTCCTCCCATTAATGGAAATACTTATAACCTCTCTAAGTCATAGCCAAAACCTATAGTTAGCTCCCAATACCTATTAATCCACTCACATTACACTCTCCCCCAATCCCCTTATAAAATCGTGTTTACCCGGAAACTTCATTCCGCTATCACAACCACACACAGCCAAAGTTCCACGCCACCCAATCCACAATCCACAATCCACAATTCCAAATCTTCAATCTGCCGTAGGCAGCCCCCCTAATGGAACCCTCCAAAGACAAGATCTACGCCCAACCCCACAAAAGCCTCTCCGCCTTCGTCTTCGACGACAACGTAGCCGACGTCTTCGAGGACATGATCCGTCGTTCCGTCCCGGGCTACGCCATGACTCTCTCCCTCATGCCTCTCATCGCTCGACGCTACGCTCAAGAAGGCAGCAACTGTTACGACCTAGGCTGCTCTCTTGGTGCCGGCATGGTCGCCCTCGGGCAAGGCCTCGACTCAATCCCAGTCGACCTCATCGGCATCGACAACTCTACTGCCATGCTCGACCACTGCCGCAGTGCCCTCGAGAAATCAAAACTCACCACTCCCTACATCCTCAACTGCGAAAACCTCCAAGACAGCACCCTCGAAAATGCGTCCATCGTAGTATTAAACTTCACCCTACAATTCATCGCCAAAGGGGAGCGTGCCCCACTTATCTCAAAGATTTACCAAGGCCTCCGCCCTGGCGGCGTCCTCCTCCTCTCCGAAAAGGTCAACTTCCAGGACCCCAAGGTCCAATCAACCCTCACCGACCTCCACCACGACTTCAAACGCTCCCAAGGCTACACCGACCTCGAAATCAGCCAAAAACGAGCCGCCATCGAAGACGTCCTCATCACCGAAACCATCGAGCAGCACAAAACCCGCATCGCCACCGCCGGCTTCACCGAATGCGAAACCTGGCTCCAATGCTTCAACTTCGTCTCCCTCCTCGCCATAAAACAATAAGGATCGCAGGCGGCCCACCTGCCCCAAAACCAATCACCCGTAACCTAATACCAATTCAATAATACAATCTTTTACAAACTGGTGACGACATTCATCCCCTTATTCTGCTATTCTCCAGCTACCGTGAGATATTTTAATTCTATAGTCGCCTGCCTCGCCTGCCTCTTTTCGACCGCCCCGCTAGCCCAAGCTGCCGAAAACGACATCACTCTCGAGATCGCCCTTGACCGCGATTACCACATCTCCGGATCCAAACAAGGCATCTACACACTCGCTCGCATAAACGCTCCAGCGACCCTCTCCTCAGACTCCCCCCAACTCCCTCTTAACCTCTGTCTCGTTATCGATCGATCAGGCTCCATGGCAGGCAGTTCCATTGAACAAACCAAAATCGCCATCACTCAAGCCATCGAAACACTCAATCAGAATGACGTCATCTCACTGGTCACCTACGGTTCAGATGTAGAAACCCTCATCTCAGCCCAACCCGTTAAAGCCCTCAACAACCTCGCCCCTCGCATCCAATCCATCGAAGCCATCGGAGGCAGTGCCCTCTACGACGCAATTAACCAAGCAGCAGCCCAACTCCGACGGCACCGCACCCCAAACAGCGTCAACCGAATGATTATCCTATCCGATGGAGAACCGACCAAAGGCCCTCGAGAAATTGAAGACTTCGAAAGCCTCGCCAAACTCTTTGCGAGCGAAAACATCTCAATATCCACCATCGGACTCGGCAACTCCTTTAAAGAAGACCTCCTCTCAACACTATCCACTTTAAGCAGCGGCACCTTCTATTACGTCAAAAACCCAGAAGAACTCACCGATACTCTCATCGCAGATATCACCCCCCTAAATACAATCGTAGCACGCGATATCGTCCTCACTCTCGATTTCGACCGAAACGTCGAAATCGAAGAAGCACTCGGCAAACAAGCCGACATAGAACAACGAACCGCTATCTTCAAATGGAACCAACTCTACTCCGGCACCGAACTAAAAGCCCTCCTCTCAGCCACCTTTTTCCCAACCGTCCATTCCCACCTAACCTCCAAAATAGTCACCGCCACCCTCAGCTATCTCCCAGCAAGCAACGCCTTCAGCGAACGCGTTAGCGAAACCATTCTCATAAAAACAAAACTAACCTCCTCCAAAAACCATTCCCTTAAGACACGCATTCCGGATACACTCCAAGTCGCCTACTCTCTCGAAATCGCCGATTCCATCCGCGAAGCCATCCAATTCGCTGACGAAGGGAAACTAGACAAAGGACTTAAAGAAATTCGCACCACCCTCAGCGAACTCAAGTGGATCAACTACAGTCTAGAAGACGACACTGTAGCCGCTCAAATCGAAACGCTCCAAAAAACCTACGACCGAATCAAAGCCGAAGGCATGAACCAGATCGATCGGAAGACACTCACAGAACAGATCACCAACCAAAATTTCACCTCGCAACAAGTCGAATCCCCAACCGAAGACTCAGCTGGGTCAAATAATCGATGATCGCAAAACGCATCCTAATAATAGGAATCACGCTAGCGACCTCATGCATAATACTCGCTGGCACCGCATGGATATACATAGCCAAAGAGAGTCAACGCGAGATCGATGAACGTGCCGATGAACTCAGCACAACAACAACCAGTGCGAGCCAACTCATCGACGCCACCTGCAACACAATTCTCTCAGAAGCAGGTTCCCAGCTTGTCGCCATGCACGAAGAAGGCCTTTCCTTCCAAATGTCGCGCTGGAAAAACAACAACCCCCTCATCAATCACATATTCACCTGGACCCCAGAAAATGGATTCTCCTCAGAATTCAAAAACGAGAACGATCCCCCCGTATCCAATTTAGTATGGCTAGATCAAGAAAACACCCCTTCTCCACCATCCTATCGTTCATCCCAATACGGAGACCCAAGCTCCTTCAACTGGGACATCGGCTACTTCCAGGAAAACCTCGATAACACACGCTACTCAGGGCACACGCCCCGCCCAACTATGACATGGCATCCACTTGAGTCAGGCACCGACCTTCAGTGGATCTGCTGGCACCGCCTTCACGACAAAGGAACCATCCGCGGCTTCACCCTCAACACACAAGAACTCATAACCCGACTCCATTCCGTCGCCCAATCAATAACCCCGCCCCACCTTACAACAACCCTCACTCCTCAACCCAACAACGACCCCATTCAAACCCTTCCAGGGTGGACTCTAAACACACGATTCAAAGAAGAAAGCTCCCTCACCCAATCACTCCCCTTTCTCTCTCAAATCCTAATAGTAATCAGCCTCACCCTAGCACTCGCCAGCGGCATACTCATCATACAAATCAGCAACAAGAAACACCGCGAAGCACTAAAAAAAACCAACTTCGTCGCCCTCGTTTCCCACGAGCTCAAAACACCCCTAACCTCCATAAGCATGTATGCCGAGCTTATCGACAACCCCGAGCTCACCGCAGATAAACAACACAAATTCGCCACCACAATCTCACGACAAAGCGATCGACTTCGCTCCATGATCGACAACCTACTCACCCTCAGTTCGATCGAAAAAAGCAACAATCGACCCAGATTGAAAAAGGTCGACCTCGCCGAGCTCACCAAAGAACTATCCACAGACCTCCAACTCAAGCTCCAAGAAAGTTTCATCCAACTCAAACTCCTCAATCACAACGATCAATTCATCGTCAAAGGCGACGAAGATTCAATCCGACGTGTATTCATCAACCTAATCGACAACGCAGCGAAATACGCCAAAGACGGGAAATTCATCGAAATCGAATTCATCCCCCATCCCGATAACCCCAAAGTAGCCATCCGCGATCACGGGCCCGGAATCCCGTCCAACAAAGCCGAAACGATCTTCAAACCCTTCTCCCAACTCAACGACAAGCTGACCGACAAATCTCCCGGTATCGGAATCGGCCTCAGCATCTCCCGAAACCTCATAAGAGAAATCGGTGGAAACCTCCACCTCGATACCTCTTATAAACAAGGCACCGCATTCATCCTAACTTTCAACTCATGAACACCACCGCAAAACGAATCCTCATCGTCGAAGACGACGAAAGCATCCGCGAAGGCATCGTCGAAACCATCGAAAGCGACGGCCTCATCGCCATCCCAGTCACCAACGGCATCGACGCCGTAACACAATTTCAAAGCGAGTCCCCCGACCTCATCCTTCTCGACATCATGCTACCCGGAATGAATGGATACGACGTATGCCGTAAAATCAGAGAAACTGACAAACGCGTCCCAATCCTCCTCGTCACCGCAAAATCCGAAGAGATCGACCAAGTCCTCGGCCTCGAACTCGGAGCCGACGACTACATCACAAAACCCTTCCGCATCCGAGAACTCCTCGCCCGCGTCCACGCCGCCCTCCGACGTTCAGAGTTCATGGCACCAGAAACAATAGCCACATCACAATCAAACGAAGTACAATTCGCCGACGCCATAATCGACCGCAAACGCTTCATCGCAAAAATCAACAACACGGAAGTCGACCTCACCGAACGTGAAATCAAACTCATCGACATCTTCCTCTCCCACCCCGACGAAGCCCTCAGTCGCGACTTCCTCCTCAACGAAGCTTGGAGTATCGACTACGCAGGCACAACACGCACCCTCGACCAACACATCGCCAAACTCCGTGCAAAAGTCGAACCCAACACAACCACCGCCAGCATCAAAACAGTCCACGGAATCGGCTACAAATACCTCCCTCAATAAACCCCAAAATCTCCTTCTCCTTCTCCTTCTCCTTCTCCTTCTAACAGGTAAGGCATGACGCCTCGGCACGCAGTGCATCCCAAAAAAATCAAATTTCCCAACTCCAAAGAGATGAAAGTTGCAGTAATAGGAGGCACTGGTCTCATGGGTCCCTACCTAACAGCTGAGCTCGTTAAAGGAGGTCACACTGTTACCTGCCTCAATAGGCGAGGTACATCCTCGATTGCCTCAGCAATCAAAACTGATCGCCGAGACAAAACTTCTCTAAAATCTGCCTTCAAATCGATCGATCCTTATATCGTAATCGATATGATACCATACACTGTCGAAGACGCGGAAACCCTCTCCGATATATTAGAAACGTCTCCAGACACCCAACTAATCGCGATCTCAAGCATCGACGTCTATCAAGCTTACGGAAGAATCCATCGGACCGAACTCGGTCCATACCAAGATTGCCCTATAAAGGAAGAAGACGAACTGCGTAAAACATTGAGTTTCCAAGGACCTGAATACGACAAACTCGGTGTAGAAAACATATACAGAAATAGTATTAAGAATCTCAGCATCCTCCGCATGCCGGCTATCTATGGTTGGCCTGATACGTCAAGAATTCAAGAGTACCTTGATTGCATCGAGAAAAAGGAAGGAACCTTCCGCATCCATCCAAAGTTTGCCAAATGGGGTTACACCAGAGCCTCAGCAATCGACTGTGCCCACGCAATATTCCTCACCCTCGGGCAAAAGGGACATAACACTTACAACGTAGGAGAAGAGAAGTTATACTCCGAAGAAGAGTGGTGCCAAATCGTCTGGAATGCCGCAGGCACAAAAGGAAACATAGTCTACGACAAAACAGCTCCCATTCCCTTTAATGCCGATATTAAACAAAAATGGCACGTAGACACCTCCAAAATTCGAAGAGAACTCGGCTATACCGAGACAACTAACCCGCTAGAGGAAATCCGAAACATCATACAGAAGAAGAAAACCGTGCCCATCGAGTAACCTATCAAAAATAAGATTCACATTCATTCACAACGTAGGGTAACGAAGCAAACATTGTCCAATCTCCAGCCATCATTTGTCACCTGATCGCCAGGAGGATAAAGCAGAAGAATCGGAGTATATCATCCCAAAATATTCAATTCCTCTATTTCCAGTTAACGTGGAAACACAAATTGACAGAATGAGTCTCCTCTACCACAAACAACCGATTGATGACTTCCTCCTCAAATCGTCCAACCACCTTAAGGTCTATTGCTCGAGAGCTAGGAGTTTCACATGTTACAGTATCGCTAGCACTAAGAGATAATCCCAAAATATCCCAAAGTCGCCGCACCGAAATCCAAAAAGCAGCCAAAGAGATGGGGTATCGCCCAGACCCCATTCTCAGACAACTCGCCAGTTACAAATCCTCTTCCAAAGACACTAGGATCCAATCCAGTATCGCATGGATCAACAACTGGAAAAAACCGAGTGATTTCTTTAAACAATCAGAATTCAAACGATACTTCGAAGGTGCAAAAGAAACGGCGTCAAATCATGGATACAACTTGGAAACGTTCAACATCCAGGAATTAGACGTCACTCCAAAGCGCCTACGAACAATCCTGTCCTCACGCGGAATCCGCGGCGTCATCATCCCCCCGCACCCCAGGACCTATAAGATCCCCTACAAATCGTGGAGAGACTTTGCCGTTCTACGCATCGGCTTTGATAACCCATCATCTAAAAGGCATATCGTCTGCCCTGACCAATTCGAAGGAGGACGCCTTGCCGCTCAGAAAATGCACGAAGCGGGCTACCGCCGGATCGGTTACCTCAGTAACAAAAACAAAGAACTCCGCTCACGTTACAACTTCCTCGCAAGCTTCCAGACAACACGAGACCTTCTCAACCCCAATTCAAAATTCATCCCTCCTCTGATCCTTGAGTCCTCCGTTCCCTCCGTAAAAGCCAAGGCATCCTACAAAAGCTGGCTCAAAGAACACAACATCGACGCCGTATTCACCGGCCTTTCCTTTGCCATCAATTGGACACACGAACTAGGACTCAGAATTGGTCCCGAACTTGGGATCGCCGGTACAAGTATTCACGACAGCGGCACCGACTCCGGCATAGACCAACGCCCATTTGAAATCGGAGCCGTCGCCACGCAGTTTCTCACAAGGCTCATATCACTTCATGAATTCGGCATTCCAGAAATTCCGCAACGCCACCTTATCACGCCCCTCTGGGTGAGCGGATCTAGCCTAAAAAAGAACCCCTAAAACAACGAAAAATGCATTCGATGCTCAAAACGGCCCTAATCACAACAGCTCTCATTCTCTCAATTACTGGCTGCCAAAACTACCACCCCGAAAGGCGGACAACACAAGCTGTTTACCATGACGACGCAACCCTTGACACAGTCTTAGCCATGGGGAGCCAACTCATTGTCGACGGTCTCACAGCCGGAAAGGACTATGACGAGATATGGATAAGGGACTTCAACACATTCGTAACACAGACTTGTGACCTAAACGGTCCCCAAACCGCTCGCACCTGCCTCATCACCTTTCTGCAAGTTCAAGAAGAGGATGGAAACATTGCAGACGGCTTTAAGCGAAAAGGACAAAGCACCTTCTACGAAGGTTACCACAAGATACACCCGAATCGCCCTGACACCGTATACTACAAAAACACAGTCGAGTCCGATCAAGAGTCCTCACTCGTCCAAGCAGTCTACAAATTCATTACACACACAAACGACACATCAATCCTCAACGAAGACGTATTTGGAGAAACAGCACTCGCACGACTGGAAAATTCTCTAAAATTCCTACTAATCCACCGCTACGATTCCACAACCGGTCTCATCTGGGGTGCTACCACTGTAGACTGGGGTGACGTCCAACCGGAAAACGAATGGGCAGTTTCCCTAGACGAAGACAGCCATAGAGCTATCGACATCTACGACAACGCCATGTTTCTCATCGCCATCGATAATTTTATCGAAATGGAGAGCGATCCCGAGAAGCAAGCGCACTGGAGATCCATCCACAAAGACCTTCATACCAACATACGTAAACACCTCTGGGACACTGAAAGGCAAAAGTTCATTCCTCACCTCTATCTTGACGGCTCTCCCTTTCCCGAAGACTTTGACGAATCCCAAATTTCTTACCACGGCGGTACCGCCATCGCGATCGAAGCAGGCTTACTCTCCACCGAGGAAATTCTCGCCTCTTACAAACAAATGAAAAAAAATGTAAGTATCGCAGCTGCCCAATCCATCGGCCTAACGGTCTACCCCATTTACCCGGAAGGCTACTTCGCCCTCGATCTCATGAAACCTTACAGCTACCAAAACGGCGGAGACTGGACATGGTTCGGAGCTCGTATGGCCAGTCAACTAGCACGCAACGGCTTCGCCGAGGAAGCATGGGAAGCCAGTCAACCAATGTTCGATCGAGTAATAGAAAACAACGGATTCTACGAATGGTATACAATTAGTGGCGACCCAATGGGGTCCGGTGGATTTCGCGGCTCGGCGGGCGTGCTAATGACACTCGTCGAAGACTTGCGTCAGGCCCAATAAGTACTCAACTTCCCAAGAATAACTACACTCGCCTCTAAAACTCAAATACAAAGAATGAAGACAAAAGTATCTATCGACGGCACCCAATTTCGAATCAACGGAGAACTTACCTATAACGACGCCGACCCCAAGGTCCACGGGCTGCTGTTCAACTCACGAATGATTCAGGCTATATTTGATGATGAGTGCCCAGAAACGCGCGACAATTGGAACTACCCTGACACCGGCACATGGGACGCTGAACGTAATACAGACGAATTCTGTGCAATGCTCCCCACCTACCGCGAGCACGGACTCCTCGCCTTCACCGTCGGATTAGAAGGCGGAGGATCCATCTACTCAAAACCGGTCTACGATCAATACTACTGCTCCACATTCACCCCTCAAGGCGATCTCAAGCCAGCCTATCTCAACCGCCTCAACCGCATTCTTAAAACCGCAGACGAGCTCGGCATGGTCGCCATAGTGAATTTCTTCTATTGGCAACACACACGTCGCCTCGAAAACGACGACGCCATCCGCCGGGCCACCCGCCTCGCCACAGAATGGCTCATAGACACAGGCTACCAAAATATCCTAATCGACGTCGTCAACGAATCCACCAATCTCCTAGACATCACTGTCACCCGTCCAGAAAACGTCCACGAACTCATCGAGATCGTGCAAAGCGTCAAACGTGACGGCCGACACATTCCCTGTGGTGCCAGCACTGGTGGAATTGCAGCGGAGGGCGGAGCTCACTTCGCAGGCGAAAAATGGCTCGCCATAGAAGACTACTCCCTCCCGCACGGCAACGACGCCAGCCCCGAACAACTCAAAGAAAAAATCTTAGCCTTTAAAAACTCCAAGGCTCACCAAGACAAACCACGTCCAATCCTCGTCAACGAGGATAGCATGTTTCTCGACAAACTAGACGCCGCCCTCGAACTCGGAACTTCATGGGGCTACTACTCTCAAGGTTTCGGCTCGGATTTTAAAGAAGACTTCGGCCGCACCAATTGGGCCACCCATCCACGCGAATCCAACTACGAAGAACTAAGCGGATTTCAAACTCTCCCCGTAAATTGGGGCATCAATACCGCTGAAAAGAAAGCATTCTTCAACAGGGTCAAAGAACTCACCCAACCGCTTTCCAAACCTTCGTGAAGCTCCCTATATACCAAATCGACGCCTTTACAGATACGCTCTTTAAAGGTAACTCACCAGTTTCATAAAACCAACCAACATCTAACACAATATATTCGTAGTCATATACATACAGGTATTTCGCCCCCAAATGATAACATCACTTCAGGTGAACTTACGATTGATGGATATATTAGGACAAAAAATGAATACCAACATCAGTCTACACGTCTGAAATCGAATAAAATTCGCGTCCATTCGCGTCCATTCGCGTTCATTCGCGGTTCCAAAAACTCCATTTATTGAAACGTTTAGGGTAATCCAGCCGCAGTCTGCCCCCTCGATTCTTGGCTTCCCGACGCCACACTCCAAGCCATCGCTGCAGAAAACAACCTTTCAGAAACCGCATTTTTCGTCCAAACAGGAGAGACCTTCGAACTCCGTTGGTTCACGCCGAACAAGGAAGTCAATCTATGCGGACACGCCACCCTAGCCGCCGCATTTACGATTTTCCATACGAAGCGATCCAATAAAGAAACCATTGAGTTCAATTCAAAAAGCGGCCCCCTCTACGTTTCAAAGCGAAACGATCTCCTAACCCTAGACTTCCCAACACAAGCCGGATCTCCGTTCCCCGCCCCAGAGCCCCTTATCAAAGCTCTCGGAGTAACTCCAAGCGAATGCCTTAAATCCGAAGACTACATCGCCGTATTCGATTCCGAAGAAGACATCCGATCTCTCACACCTGACTTCAGTCTTCTCAAACAACTCGACCTACGCGGAGTCATCGTCACCGCACCAGGCAATGATTCAGACTTCGTCAGTCGCTTCTTCGCTCCAAAGTATGGCATCGAAGAAGACCCCGTCACTGGATCTGCACACTGTGCCCTCACTCCATACTGGGCCAAGCGTCTTTCAAAAACAGACCTCTCCGCAATCCAATGCTCCCTTAGGGGCGGCGTCATAAAATGCTCATTACAAAGAGAACGCGTCAAATTATCCGGGCAAGCCGTCCTATACCTTGAAGGCACAATATCGATCTAATCACCGAACGTATTTGAAGAGCGAACACTCCCCTTCTAAAAACCCGCAGGGTTCGGTACGAAATCTCCCCCGCGTGCCTGCTTGAGATAGTTCAAAGCGTGTATCTGACCAGTCAATTCCAACTCGTCTTTATACACCGGATCGTGAAAACCTTCGATATCGATAGTACCGCGATAGTTATTCTGCCTTAAAATCGTTATAATATCGCTCCAGTTCGTATCCCCAAAACCAGGGTGCCGATGATGAGCGAAAAATTCAGCCCCATTAATCCCCGAGCGAGCGAGGATATCCCGATGCACCGTCGCATCCTTACCATGCACATGAAAAACCTTTGGAGCCCACTTCCGAAGCTGGGCCACGGGGTCAATCAATTGGCACAACTGATGACAGGGCTCCCACTCTAGGCCGACAAGATCCGACGGTAACGTTTCAAAGATCAACTCCCATGCATCCGGACAAAATGCGATATTGGGTCCGGCCGAATCCCAACCGCCACCCATCGGGCAATTTTCAAAAGCAATCCTCACATCCCGCTTAATCGCACGCTCCAATATTGGGCTAAAAACAGCCTTAAAGCGTTCCATCGAATCTGGAACGGGCTTTCCTAAAACCCCTCCAGCAAACCCCGTTACGAGATCACAGCCAAAGTGAGTCGCATGGTCGATCGCCACATACCAACTCTGCCTCGTCTTCTCGTCTACCTCGGACTCGCCCAAAGTATTACCATAAACTCCTATCGACGATACCACAGCACCATGAGGCTCAATCACTCGCCTCAACTGAGACGACATACGCGACATAATCAAATCGTCAGGAATATATTCCCAAAAATTAAGCTCAAATGACTCGAACCCATGTTGCACAATCTTCGATATATAATCGACGGTGCGTTGTTTCTGTCCTGCAAGGGTACCAACCCGAATCATGCGGTCTTTAGGGTTCATCATATCGTAAGGGTAACAACGGTTATCACTAGATCTTCATTAGTGTAAAGTCTAGTGCAAGATAGATATAATTCGCCACCTCCCATCCTCCAGGAATTCGAGTCCCCTATCATCGGAAGATACCCTCTACAACGTTATGAACAACAACGCATCCATGATGCAAAACCATGAGCAAACTCCCCCAGTGCTCATAATGAGCAATTTTCTCTATCAAATGAATCATTTCCTCTAATCTTTTCCCAAATAAGATCGATATAGTAGACTCACAAACTCCACACCCAAAAAAAACAACCCAAACGACCTCGATGCGCATTTCCCTTAATCAAAAACTATTCGGTGGATTTATTCTCGTCGCCTCCATCGGCCTCATCATAGGAATTCTTGCACTCGTCGGCTTCAACCGAACTCTCAGCACACTCGGTGACGCCTCTCCCGCTCAACAAATCCAGCTTACCAATCTAATCGGGACCCTAAAGACCTTCACTATCATCACCACAATCTTCGTCGTCCTCATAAGCATCGGTGCCGCGACATGGATTAGTCACACCCTATCCACCCAATTTAAGAAGATCGTTCACGACCTCCGCAATGGTTCAACCAGTGTCGCCGAAACCTCCGCCATGGTTTCACGCCATAGCCAATCGATCGCTGATTCCACCAACTCCGAATCCGCTGCCATCGAACAAGCCAGTACCTCCCTTTCATCACTCGCAGAAATGACGCGAGCAAACGCCAAATCTGCAAACTCCGCCACCAGAATCGCCAACGAAACACGCATGGCCATCGACGACGGACAGTCCCAAATGAGCGACATGAAAATCGCCATGGACGAGATGCGTGAGTCGAGTTCAGGAATTTCCAACATCATCAAGTCCATCGACGAGATTGCATTCCAAACAAACATCCTCGCCCTCAACGCAGCCGTCGAAGCTGCTCGAGCGGGCGAAGCAGGATCAGGATTCGCAGTCGTCGCCGACGAAGTACGCACCCTCGCCCAACGCAGTGCTCAAGCCGCCCAGGAAACCGCAGTGAAGCTCGAAGACACCATCGAGAAGAGCGAACGCGGAGTAGCTATCAGCGAACGCGTATCGACTAGCCTAAGCGAAATCCTCTGCAAAGCAAAAGAAGTAGACGAACTCGTCGCCTCAATTGCCAAAGCCGCCGAGAGCCATAGCGTATCCGTAGAACAGATCAATGGAGCGATCCGCCTCGTCGAATCCAATTCACAGTCCAATGCAGCCATCGCCGAAGAAAGTGCCAGCGGATCCCAGGAGCTCGATTCTCAATCAAGATCCCTAAATTCTATCGTAAACGAACTTTCTGTACTCGTCGGCCAAGAACAATCCCATCAACCTGCCTTCTCCCCAGCACGCCCTCAAAGACCGGCCGCACAGCGACCACAAAACGCCAATCGAGTCGAAAATTTTTCCAATTGGAATTAGCTCCATCGCCCAATTCCAACCCATTCAATTTCGGCCTAACTGAAAACAGTTAGGCCTTTTTTGTCCCCTCAATACCCCTCTGCTTCCCCTCTCCCCCGGGAACGCCGACGTCCACCACCCCACCACAACCTCATCCCTTCACAACCCAATGGTAGCGGCACATCGCATGCCCGTCGTAGCCCGAAGGGCGTAGTCGGGTCCCCGATGGCCACCCCCCACAACCTCATCCCTTCACAACCCAATGGCAGAGCACCACCCAACACGATTTATCCCCCACAATAAGCATTGCTCAAAATCCCTCGCCTCCCTTTTCTATTCAAACCAACCATGAACGAAATAAAAGAAAACCTCCCCGATTTCGCGGGAATGCTCCTCTCCGTTATTTGCAACTCCGAACGAGGCGGCCAACTGATCTACAGCCCCTGGTTCGAAAACCAAGCAGGACGTATTTTTCTCGTCGGAACCGTCCCCAACGATGTTTCTCCAGACGAATGGACCGAAGGATTAACGACTGCAATCGCGTGGGACAGCGTTCAAGACTACGTAGTATTCGACTCCATTGCCCAATACAAAAAACGCAGCCAAGACCGCATCGACAGGGAAGACATGAACTAGGCCTCGACAAGAGGAATAGGACCAACACAAGCAAAACCCTAAATCGTTGTGTTTTGTCGTGCCTTTTTTTGGTCGCAGTAAGTCCAATAAGTTGACGCCAAACGATTCCATAAATCCCCCTACACAAACCGAAGAACGATCTCCCTCACCCCTCTGGTATCAATCATGGGAATCATTTTGTGTCTTCTGTGCAATTGCTTCGTCGCTAACGCTTCTTAGGTGTCGTCAGTACCTTCCTCGGTAGTGGTTAAAAACAAAACGCAATCCAATCATTCCCACCTGCACATCAGTCCCCTAACGCACATCCCCATCGTACCGCAATCGACTAGGTCGATTCCTCACAAACAAATAGCCAGCAATCACCAAGGCGATCCCTTCTGCCACAGGAATCGCCATAACAAAGCGATCACCCTCTAAGACTTTGTAAAACAAAAGCAGAAAAGTTCCAGGGAGAAGCAAGCTGCGGCTAACCGCTACGATCCCCGACTGGAGTGGTAAATGCACAGCGGTCAAGTAGCTAGAAATCAAAACATTTGTTCCAAGAACCAAATACGCTGGCCAAATATACCCGAGAAATTGCATCGACAGCTCCAAACTCTCAGCAGCCATATCCTCCTCAAGAAACAAAGCCACCAACGACTCCCCCTTCACGAGAATCATAACAACACAGGCTAAACTAACAAGAAGCACCAAGCTTTCTGCTATTGAAATAAATTTTCGAATACGGAAATAATTACGGGCTCCATAATTTTGACTAACCATTACCTGACTCGTATCGCCGATCGAGAAGAAGACCATAAAACCAATCATCAGAAGATAATTCACCACCGTAATTGCCGCCACCCCCTCCACTCCAACACGAGTAATCAACATCCAATTAAACAACAACGCTACCAAGCCCTGAGAGATCTCCCCCACAAACTCCGACAATCCGTTATATCCCGCCTTAAAGACCTCCAACCAATCCCTCTGAAATAGCCTAAACCGAAACTGACGCCGCTTCCTCAGAAAATACGACATCAAAACAAGCATCGCCACCGTTTGAGAAATTCCCGTCGCGTATCCAGCACCCGCAATACCCCAATCCAAACGAGCAATAAAGACATAGTCCAAGGCTATATTTACAGCCGACCCAAACACCAAAGCAAACGCACTCAACTTCGGCGAATTATCCAGACGAAGGAAAAAATAGAGAACAATCGTCACCAAGTGGGCGAACAAGAATGGCATTATTATCCTGTAATACCGGCTCATCAAAGGAACAACCTCCTCTGTCGCCCCCAGTGCCGCAAACAAGCTTCTCTCAAAGACCAATCCCAATCCAATCGTACTCACCCCATACAAAGCCACCGCGATCATCGTTTTGCTGAAAATAGCTGAAGCAGCCGCGGCGTCCTTCTCCCCCAAATACTTGCCCCCACGCACAGACCCACCGATCGACAACATTAAACCAACTCCAAACAACAAAGACATAATCGGCACGATCAAATTGACCGAAGCCAACGCCTCCACGCCCACATAATTCCCGATAAAAATGCCGTCCACGATATTGGCAGATGTCAACGCCAGCAACCCCACCAACGACGGAATCAAATAGCGAAAAAAAGTGCTAACAATAGGTCCCTCTAAAACTTTCGATGACTCCTCCATTTTAAAAATACTTCAATCCACTCATAGCATTCGGAAAAACCGATTGCCTCAATCAATAACTACGATTGGCCAACAATCACCACATCTGGCATACTCAAAACCATGAAACCAATCGCCATCTCACCTACCACACCCACAACCCTACTTCCCAAGGATAGACTAAGGCATCGGATCTCCCTCCCCCGCCAGGGCATAAAAAAGACCGGTACAAAGATCCTTTTAAATGGCCTCATAATCCACATCAACTAACCTCACTCTCTCCATGGAACTCCACCAGCTAAAGTCCTTTATCACCATCGCTGAGGAAAAGAACCTCACTCGAGCTGCCGAACGTCTCTTTACGAGCCAACCCGCAGTCAGTGCCCATATCAAATCACTCGAAGAAGAACTCGGCCTCTCCCTCTTCGATCGCACCTCACGTGGAATGATCCTCACCCTAGATGGCGAAAAAATGCTCGAAAAGGCCCAACACACCCTAAACTCCATCACAGAAATAAACCACCTCGCCAGAGACCTCCAAGCCAACCCATCCGGAACCCTCAAAGTCGGAGTAATCCTCGATGCCGACGACATAAAACTCGAATTAATCTCAGAGTCGCTCTACCAAACCCACCCTGGTATCCAGCTAGAGTTTATCCACAGTAGCAGCGGCACTATCAGCGAAGGTCTCCTAAATGGCGACCTAGACGTCGGCTTCTTCGAAGGCATCGTAGAAACACCTCTACTCACCGGCATAAAAGTCGGAAAGACCAACCTCATCATCATCGGATCCCCCAAATTTCAGAACGACTTCCAGTCCTCTGATTGGAAAGCTATCGAACAACTCCCCTGGGTATTCAAAACCCCACAATGCAGTTACTACAAACTCATGGAACGCATCTCCAAGGCCAACGACCTCAGCCTCAACCGACGCTACGTCATCGACCACGAAGGCACCTGCCTGCAATTTGCTCGCAATGGATCAGCCCTATCAGTCGTTAATGCCAATGTAGTAGAAAAAGAACTCGCCCAAGGCAGCTTAATCGCCTGGAAAGGTTTCCACGAAGCCCTCGACATTCACCTTCTCTGCACCAGCAAGCGTTCCCAAGAGCGTACAATAACAGCCTTCTTTCAAACAACGAAAACCATCCTCAACCTAGACTAATCCCAATGAACAATATCCAAGAACTCAAACGACTCGAATCCCCCGCCCCAATGCCACAATCCATCGCATGGGACGGCACCCACCTCTGGATGGGATCCCTCGAAACCAAAATCATCTACAAAATCGACCCGGACACATGGAAGGTTATTTGGGAAGTTAAAGCCCCCGGCAATCCCTTCGGCATCACCTTCTGCAACGAAGAATTTCGCGTCCTCTGCGGCGAAACGGACGAAGATAATCGCATCATTCGGCGTCTCATCCCTGGCCACGGCTTCGACACAAAATTCGAACTCCCTTGCCCAGACGACACCGGCTCCCAACTCGGCTTCGACGGCACAGAACTCCACGTCAGCCAATGGTACAATAAACAAGTACACACCCTCGGCCAAGGCGGACAAGTCAAACGCACCGTAACCTCCCCACACGGCATCTCCGGACAAGTATTCATCGGCAACTGTATCTACCTCGTCACCACAGACGACGAAGAGACCAACAACTACTTCCTCACTCGAATCGACCTCAGCGGCCCTGACCCCAAAGTCGAAGACATCGCCACCATACCCTTCCCCGCTCGAGGACTCGCCTTCGACGGCACGAACTTCTGGACCAACCACCGAGCAAACCACCAAATAGTCTCCTTTAAGAAACCTGACTAAACCAACCAGCCAACCGCTTTCCCCCAAAGGCCAATCTATCCGGATTGGCCTTTTTCATATCCAATCGGTAGCGGCCAATCGTCCCCGATGGCAATCCCCTCACAACCCAATCAGGGAGCACTCGACCTCCGAGCCCAACGCCTCCCACGGTCACATCAATAGACGAAAACATAGTACACGATCGTAGTTCTCACTGATCGATTGTAGATAAACCACCTCCACCGCTTACCAATGAAACCCGCTCAACAGTTTGACCGGCTGGCCTCTTGACCGCTAGATCCACCCACAAGTACCGTTTCTCTCGTCCGCAAGACCCTTAGCACCCTCAATTCCCATAGTTTTCCCATACAATACCCTGAGCGGACCGTTCCCACCACCGCTCTCACAAATAATGAAATCGAAATTACTCATACTCCTATTCGCCTTGATCCAAACCGGACTCTCAGGCCAAACGATCGTTAGCTCCCTCAGCGAACTCCTCCCCTACCTAGACGACGATGGCGTGGACATAAAAATGACTCCCGGGACCTACAATATTGGTCCCGCGGACAAACAATCCGGTCTTTTCCCCAACGAGATTCTATTCCTTTTCGAAGGCTCAAACAGTACCTTCGACTTCACCGATGTTACTTTCAAGATCGATACCCTGATGTTACAACAGTACGGTAATATCTTCGTTACAGAACTCTCTGTTAGAGGAACCAACCTCGTACTGAAAAACTTAACAATGATCGACATCGGCGACAATCGCCCCGGGCGTTCCGCAGTCGGCATCGAACTAAATGGTACTGACAATCGGCTCGAAGGCTTCCACATGACAGTACGTGGTTCATTCCCATACGGATACGGCGACATCTTCGGGAAAGGAAGCGGTTATGTCATCAAGCACTACAAACATTCCGCCATACAGGTCAAAGGAGTCCGAAATCACCTCAAGGACTGTAAGATCATTCACCGTGCATACGGCCACGGAATCTTCTGCCAAGGATCAGTAGACGCACTTATCGAAGGATGCTACGTCGAAGGCGAAACGCGCACCTCAGACGAGGTCCTCGCCGAAGCAGGAACAGGCTCTCCCGCGGACCTTGTAGACTTTATGGCAGTATGGGGTTATAAACTACAACCGGGCTGGACCTTCAGTCGCCATGAAGACGGTATTCGTGCCTACAACAGTGGTTCAGACTTTACTAATCCAGATAACTCGATTCGCACCACTGGCTTACGAGTAATCGACTGCACCGTGAAGAACATGCGTTCAGGCGTCACCATCGGACTCGCCGCAGGCGAAAAATACGTCGAAGGATGTACCGCCCTTGGTGTCGAAGAAGGCTTTTTCGTCGGATCAGGAGGTCAGGTCGTCAATTGCGCGGGCAATGCTCAACATGGTCCTCTCTTCTTAGATAACTATCAACACGATAAAAACTCCACTATAGATATCACAATTCTCGACAATGAAGAGCCCTACGGCCCCAATATAATAACCTACATCGGCGGTAGTGGTCATGATATTACACTCAGAGGAGGCGACGAATATTACAACCCAGATATGAAAATCATGGTTTCAGGAATTCGTGAAGGGCTTCGCCAGCATATCGTTTTAGATGGCAGCGATGGGG
>CAWVWU010000058.1:0-19090 GCA_963933925.1 uncultured Puniceicoccaceae bacterium | reverse complement strand
GCAAAGGTAAAGGACATGAAGGCGATCTCTGGACAAGTGAAGGAGATGGACGCGAAACAGAAGGAATTGGAGGAAGCATGGGGCAGCGAACTTCAGAATATTCCAAATCTTCCGCATGAAAGTGTTCCTGAAGGGAAGAATGAAAGTGAGAATGTAGAGGTCGGTGCATGGGGAGAGGTCCCTGAAGCAGTTGAGTATCAGATTCCACATTACGATCTGCCTTGGTTGGAACAGCTGTTGGACTTTAAGCGCGGTACGAAGGTTACCGGTGCAGGCTTTCCATTCTATGTGGGTGACGGAGCTCGCTTGGTTCGTAGCTTGGTAGCTTTCTTCCTTGATCAAGCCGGTGAGAACGGATTTCAGGAAATGGGAGTTCCGTTTTTTGTGAATGCTGAGAGTGCGTTCGCAACTGGGCAGTTGCCCGATAAGGAAGGCCAGATGTATCAGACTGTTGAGGAGGGGCTCTATGCGATTCCGACGGCTGAGGTTCCTCTTACTAATTTCTTGCGCGATGAAATTCTCGATGAAGCTGATTTACCGGTAGCTCGTTGTGGACATTCTGCGTGTTTCCGTCGTGAGGCGGGGAGTTATGGCAAGGATGTGCGCGGGTTGAATCGTGTTCACCAGTTCGATAAGGTCGAAATGTTGAAGTGGGTTAAGCCAGAGACGAGTTTCGATGAGTTGGAGAATCTTCGCGGTTGTGCAGAAGGGCTTCTTCAGAAGTTGGGTCTGCCGTATCGTACTTTGTTGATGTGCGGTGGAGATATGGGCTTTACGAATTGCAAGCAGTACGATCTTGAGGTTTTTGCGGTTGGTCAAAAACGTTGGTTGGAAGTTTCTAGCTGTAGTAATTTTGGGGATTTTCAGGCACGTCGTGCGAAAATTCGCTACCGTAACTCAGAGACTGGTAAGCCAGAATTCGTTCATACGTTGAATGGTTCAGGATTGGCGGTTCCACGCGTGTTTGTAGCAATTCTCGAAAACGGTTTGCAGGAAGATGGACGTATTCGTCTTCCGGAAGTGTTGGTGCCGTACATGGGCAAGGAATACATCGAAGCGAAATAGTTCGCTCGATAAGGGAGGTGGACGTTCGGTTTGAATAAGCAAGGATTAGCACGACGCTTATTTGATCGAATGGGTGCGGACTGGCTTCCGGGTTCAGTTCGTGCGGTTTTGTCGGAGCCGGAAAAACGTGTTTACGTGGCCTGTTCTGGTGGGGCGGACTCGGTGTTTTTGTTGCTCTGGTTTTGGGCTTTTCGCCAACAGAGTGGACTTGCAGGCGAGATCGTTGTGCTGCATTTTAACCACTGTTTACGTGGTGAGGAGTCGGATGGGGATCAGGTTTACGTCGAAGACCTCGCGAAGGCTCTGGGGGTAAGCGTGGAGTCTGGTAGTTGGGTTCGCGGAGCTGAGGTGAAAATCTCAGAGGAAACGGCTCGGAATGCTCGTCTGGATTTTTTCGATCGTTGTATCGGTGATGAGGGTGAGGGGGCTTTTGTTTTAACGGGGCACCACGCTGACGATGCTGTGGAGTCGATGTTGATGCGTCTCTCGCGAGGGAGTGGATCTATAGGCTTGTCGTCTCCGCGTCCGATTTCGGAATTGGGGCGGATGTTTCGGGTCGTGAGACCTTTGATCAATTTGAAGCGAGGCGATATTCAGGGAGCGCTGGAAGCTTTGGGAACTGATTGGCGTGAAGATGCTAGCAATAGTGAGAGTGATTATTATCGAAATCGCCTTCGGAATTCTGTGGTTCCCGCGTGGCAGGAGGCGGCTGATCGTGAAGTTTCTGTTGGGGTTGGCTTGTCCCGGCGTCTTTTGGAGGAAGATGCGGATGCCTTGGAGGTCTGGCTAGAAAGAGAATGGCTGGAGTTGATCCGTGATGATGGGCGATTGGGCCTGAAGAGCTTGGTTGAGTTGCCAGTGGCCTTGAGGCGTAGAGCGTTGCAACGTTTTGTTGATTGCTCAAATGAGGAGGATGTCTCGTTTCCTCTTTCAGTGGTTGAAAAGGTCTTAGCGGCTTTGGAGAAAGGGGGCTCGCTTAAGTTGAGCGTGGGGGCTAATAAAGTGTTCATTGTTGATAGCGTATCTGGAAGCTTGTTTCTCGAGACGATAGCGGTAACTAGAGAATGGTCGGCGTTTCGCTTGCCTATGGATACTACCGCTTATTTCCCGGGAGTTGGGAGGATTACAGCTGGGCTCGTTCGTTTAAGGGCTGAGGTTCGAAATGAGATCCTTTCTGGAAAGGTTGGTTATGAAAATTGTGTGTTTCTATGCTGTCCTGAGAAACAATTGAATTCATTGCAGGTCAGAAGTTGGCGCGAGGGTGATGCTTACGTTCCGATTGGATTAAGCGGACCAAAAAAAATGAGCCGCATGTTTGCTGACCGTAAAATTTCAAAAAATAGCCGTCGATCCTTGCCTTTATTCGTTGATTCTAGAGGAAACGTACTTTGGGGTCCCGGATTGCCTCCAAATAAGTTGTTCCAGATTGACTCAGATACTACTCACGCCTTGCAATTGACTTATGAAGCGTGAACATGCACTTTAAATACTAGTTAAAACCTGTTAGATGTCAGATTCTCAGAAACCTAATAAGCGCCCCGGAGGAAAGGGGACCCCCGATCGATTTCAGCCAAAAGTAATTCTTATATGGCTCTCCATTTTGGCTGTAATGGCCATCTTATGGGTGAATACCGATAAAAAGTCTAACGAGGAAGTAATTTCGATTCCTTCTCTTATCCAAGAGCTTGCCGCGGATAATATCCTCCAAGGACGGATAGTGAGCGATGCGGGAAGTGGACAAGGTCGTTACGAAATTACCGGTTTTCTAAAAATATCGGATTCGATTGTGGAAGCTCCTGTTCAAGGCGGAATCCCGTTCAAGGCGAATGGTTGGCTTTCGGATGAAAATTATACGATTCTTCAAAATTCAGAAGTGTTCGAAGAGCCTCCTGCCAATACATTTTTGACACAGGTTGTGGCGGGGATTGTACCGTTTCTTGTGATTATCGGTCTCTTGTATTTCTTGTTCGTACGTCAGTTGCGTAATGCAGGACGTGGAGCGATGAGTTTTGGCAAGAGCAAGGCGAAGCTTCTTACTCGTGATAGGGATAAGATAACATTTAAGGATGTTGCGGGTTGCGATGAGGCTAAGGAAGAGGTTTCCGAGGTCATCGACTTTTTACGTGATCCCAAGAAATTCCAGAAAATGGGTGCCAGTATTCCTAAGGGAATATTGATGGTGGGCCCTCCGGGGACGGGTAAGACTCTTTTGGCTAAGGCTGTTGCTGGTGAGGCTGATGTGCCGTTCTTCTCTATTAGTGGATCAGATTTCGTCGAAATGTTCGTCGGTGTGGGTGCGAGTCGTGTTCGAGACATGTTCGAGCAGGGCCGAAAAAGTGCTCCGTGTTTGATTTTTATTGATGAAATCGATGCCGTGGGCCGTCAGCGTGGAGCTGGTATGGGCGGCGGAAATGACGAGCGTGAGCAGACTTTGAATTCTATTCTCGTTGAGATGGATGGTTTCGATACTACGGAGGGCGTTATTATTATGGCGGCCACCAATCGTCCTGATATTTTGGATAAGGCATTGCTTCGTCCGGGACGTTTTGATCGTCAGGTGATGATTGATGTGCCTGATATGAGAGGCCGTACGGCTATCTTGAAGGTTCACGCTAAGAAAATTAAGTTGGCAGAGTCGGTTGATTTGGAAGCGATTGCGGGCGTTACTCCTGGTTTCTCGGGAGCAGACTTGGCGAATTTGTTGAATGAGGGTGCTTTGACGGCAGCCCGTCGTGGTAAAAATCTCGTCGAGCGAATTGATATCGATGATGCGAGAGATAAAATTTCTTTTGGTCGCGAGCGTCGTCGCTTGATGGATGAGGACGATTTGCGCTCAACTGCTTACCATGAAGCAGGGCATGCTTTGGTGCGTGCTGTGTTGAAAGATAAGAATTACAAGTTGCACAAAGTTACAATTCTTCCACGTGGCCAGGCTCTAGGAATGGCGATGTTTACTCCGCTCAAGGACATTTTGGGGTATACGAAGAATCAGATGCTTAATCAGATCTCGGTCGCGATGGCAGGTCGCATTGCTGAAGAGATCGAAACGGGTGATTTCAGTAGTGGAGCTTCGATGGATATCAAGCAGGCCACGAAAATGGCTCGAAGCATGGTATGTGATTTGGGGATGAGCGATCTCGGTCCTGTTGCATATGGTGAGAATCAGGATCAGGTATTTATGGGGCGTGAAATTAATCGGACCCAGAATTACAGCGAGGAGACTGCTACCAAGATAGACCAAGCTGTTTCTAGGATTGCTCATGAGCAATTTGAGCATGCGAAGAGTGTCATCGAGGAACATCGTGCTGCGTTGGTTACGATTGCTGAAGCGTTGCTCGAGTATGAGACGATTGAAGGTAAGCACGTGGATGAGATTATCGAGTTCGGCGAATTGAAGTCCGAAGTTGTTTCCACGAAAACCGAAGACGAAGATATGAAGGCGCGGCAAGAAGAGGCCGAGCTAGAGGCATCGAAGTCTAAGGATGATGATTCTCCGGATGATCTACCACCTGAGGTTGATGGTAAGCCTGTTTTGGCATAGGGTTGATCGAAATTTAATTTTTATTGAGCGGTTCCCGGTTTTCGGGAGCCGCTTTTTTTTATTTGATTAAACGGGTGGAATAGAGGGAGGTACACGGTATGGCGTTAAAGTATTCACAGTTAGGCGAACGGCAGGAAGAGTCAGGGATCGTACGATTGATGACGGTGGCGCTTGAGCGACCGGAGTTGTTGAGTTTGGCAGCTGGATTTACGGATAACGCGACGTTGCCGATTTTGGATGTGCAGAGTATTGTAGCCGATATTCAGTCTAACGATGTAGAGGCGAAGAAAGTGCTTCAGTACGGTACTAATCAAGGGCGTCCTGGTTTGCGGGAAATGCTCGCACGTAGGATAGAGCAGTTTGACGGTAAGGTGGAGGGGACGTATGGCTCTGAGAATCTCTTTGTGACGAATGGTTCTCAGCAGGGGTTGTACTTGGCGATGCTCACTTTGTGTGATCCGGGGGATATCGTTCTTATTGAGCAGCCCACTTATTTCGTGTTTTTGGAAATTTTGAAAGGGCTGGGGATTGAGGCAATGTTGCTTCCGATGGCTGCCGATGGCGAAGTCGATTGTGAGAAAACGGGGGCATTGGTTGATTCTTTGGTGGAGTCGGGGCGGATCGATCGGTTGAAAGCTTTGTATCTGGTGTCGTATTTCGCGAATCCGACAGGTCATAGTGTCAGTAAGGAAGCGAAAGAGAAGTTGGCCCGCATCCTCGTGGATAAGGCTCCGCATGTTGCCTATATTGAAGATGCGGCTTATCGCGATATGTATTTTGAGGAGGAATTTGATGGGTCGAGCGTCTTGTCGATCGCAGATTCAGGAAAGCTTTCCGTTATGTATTCCAGTACTTTGACTAAGCCTTTTGCGACGGGGTTGAAGGTGGGATATGGGTATTGTAACGATGAGGATTGGCTGAATCGAATGTTGGCGGTTAAGGGACAACAGGATTTTGGGACGTCGAACTTTTGTCAGGCCATCTTGGAGCGAGCCCTTCAAAATGGGGATTTCGATCTGAATTTGTCTCTTTTGAGGAATTCGTATCAATCGAAGATGGAGACGTTAGATTCCGTATTAAGGAAGGAATTAGAGGAAATGGGCTGGGGATGGGTTCGGCCTTTGGGAGGATTGTACCTTTGGTTGAAAGCTCCAAATGGGTTGAGGACTGATTTTGATTCGGATTTTCACGAAGCTTGTCTTAAAGAAGGGGTGATGTACGTGCCGGGGGATTTGTGTTGTGGAACCGGTAGTCTTCGAGATCACATCCGTTTGAGTTTTGGTGTTTTAGGAACGAGTGATTTGAAGGAGGCAGGGCGTCGTTTTTGCCGTGCTGCACGGTTATTTTGTTGAGACTGGAAGATTATGACACCTTTCAAGGGGGAAACTCCTTGATTTTAGGAAAATGCGGGGGATACTAGCCGACTTTTCCAATGTCAGACTATAACGTAAATCACCTTAAGCAGCTCGAAAGCGAAGCGATCTATATCCTTCGTGAGACTGCTGCACAGTTTGAAAGACCGGTTCTTCTCTTTTCAGGAGGGAAAGATTCGATCGTGATGACGCATTTGGCTAATAAGGCGTTTTGGCCTGCGAAGTTGCCATTTCCTTTGTTGCACGTCGATACGGGGCACAATTTTCCGGAGACGATGGTCTATCGTGATGATTTGGTTAAGCGTTTTGGGGCTAATCTGATTGTTGCATCCGTTCAGGAGGCAATCGATTCTGGCCGCGTGGTTGAGGAAAAGGGAGCGAATGCGAGTCGTAATGCTTTGCAGATTCAAACTCTACTCGACGGACTCGAAAAGGGGCAGTATGACGCAGCCTTAGGTGGTGGTCGTCGTGACGAGGAAAAGGCGAGAGCGAAGGAGCGTTTCTTCTCTCACCGCGATGAATTTGGACAGTGGGATCCGAAAAACCAACGCCCTGAGCTTTGGAATCTCTTTAATGGTCGCATGCATCCTGGTGAAAATTTCCGTGTTTTCCCATTGAGCAATTGGACCGAGATGGATGTTTGGCAGTATATGAAGGCTGAAGGCATAGAGTTGCCTAGTCTGTATTATGCTCACGAACGTGACATCGTTACGCGTAATGGCACGATCTTGGCTGTTTCGGAATTCGTACAACCCCGTGAGGGCGAAGTCGTGGAGCGTAAACGAATTCGTTTCCGTACGATGGGTGACGCTACAATTACGGGCGCGGTTGAATCCAACGCGGATACGATGGATCTCATCATCGATGAGGTCGCTGCTGCTCGTGAAACTGAGCGTGGTAATCGAGCGGATGACAAGCGTAGCGAAAGCGCGATGGAAGACCGCAAGAAGGCGGGCTACTTTTGATTCTAATTTTTGATTTTTAGCTATGAGCGAAGAAAATAAGGCTTCTGTAAAGGGGTATCTCGATATGGATATGTTACGTTTTACGACGGCAGGATCTGTAGATGATGGAAAATCAACTTTGATTGGGCGTTTGTTGTACGATTCAAAGGCGATTTTCGAAGATCAGCTTGAGGCAATTGAGCGTTCCAGTAAGCAACGCGGTGATGAGAACATTAATCTTGCATTGTTGACGGATGGGCTGAAGTCCGAGCGCGAGCAGGGGATCACGATTGATGTGGCCTACCGTTATTTTGCGACTCCGAAGCGTAAGTTCATTATCGCTGATACACCGGGACATATTCAGTACACCCGTAATATGGTGACAGGTGCGTCTACTGCGAATGTAGCGATTGTATTGATTGATGCTCGTAAGGGTGTAATCGAGCAAACGTGCCGTCACTCCTTTATTGCGAATCTTTTGCGTATCCAACATGTTGTGATCGCGGTCAATAAGATGGACTTAGTTGATTGGAATGAGGAGCGCTTCGAGGAAATTAAAGCGGAGTATACTAAGTTTGCATCACGACTCGATAATATCGTCGATATTTCATTCATTCCGATGAGTGCTTTGTTGGGGGATAATATCGTCGATAAATCAAAAAATATGCCTTGGTATAATGGACCTTCATTGCTCTATCATTTAGAGACAGTATATGTCGGACCTGATGCGAATCATGTTGATGCTCGAATGCCGGTTCAGTGGGTCATTCGTCCCCATAGTGATGAGTATCATGATTTCCGTGGTTATGCTGGGCGTGTAGCAGGCGGTGTCTTTAAGCCTGGTGATGATGTTGTTGTTTTACCGAGTGGGTTTAACGCTAAGATCAAGGCGATCCATACTGCTGACGGAGAATTGAAGGAAGCTTTTGCTCCTTTGAGTGTCGCTATCACGCTAGACCGCGAGATTGATATTGGGCGTGGAGATGTTTTGGCTAAGCCTAATAACGCTCCAAATTGTGATCAGGATATTGATGCGATGATCTGTTGGTTTAGTGATAAGCCAATTAAAGCTCGCGGTAAGTATATCGTACGTCACATGACGAAGGAGACTCAGGCGATTGTGAAAGATATTCGCTACAAGATCGATATCAACACTCTCCGTAAGGATGAAGAGGATTTGGAATTCCGATTGAATGATATTGGTAGGGTCTTGTTACGTACTGCGGCACCTTTGTGTTACGATAGTTATAAGAATAACCGTGTTACGGGTTCGTTCGTTCTTGTAGATCAATTCACTAACGAAACTGTCGCTGCGGGAATGATACGATAGCAGTTAAAGTATCTTTATTTTTTATTACGGCTGATCTGTTGGATCAGCCGTTTTTTTGTGTACGGCATTCCCCTAGAGTACATCCTTGTTTACGATTTCTTTACAGAAAGGGGCTTTTCTGGTTGTCTCTACGTTATGCACATGGCGGATGAAGCACCTTTGACTATCGATGAAATCGCACAGAAATTGAAGTGTGCACGCGGTTGGGTTCAGCTTTCACTTGATGCTGGTTGTCCTGTTGAGGTCGATGGAAAAATCCGAGTGCGCGACTTTATGTTGTTTCAATTGGGGAACATTCGGAAGATTCGCGAGATTGCTGGATTGAATCCAATACCAATGGAGCCTGAGGATGAACTCAGACCGAATGTGAAAGCGATTTTGACGACACAGCTGGAGTGGCTTCAAGCACGTTCGCCTCGCGAAAGTGTGCAACGTGCAGCGAAGCTTGTGTATGATAAGCTTCAGGCGATCGAAGGTATATAAATAGAAGGAATCTTTTTCCGTTTTATTACAGGGTTGGTACCTAGTGCTGGTGTCAATAGGCTCATGGTCGGTGGGTTAGGGCATTTTGTTACAGGTTTGTCTTCGAAATGTATCCAAAATGTCGGATTTCTGTGCGTATCCTGCTGGTTTTAGTCGATTTACAGCGTTTTGGGGTTGTGGATCGCTGGTGTAAAGTTAAGGTTTTGGAACAGGTGATTTAACTAATCCACATCCCTCAAAAATTAATGAAGAAAAATGTTATCGCTGTAATTATGGGAGGTGGTCGCGGAACGCGGCTTTACCCATTGACTAAAGAACGTTGCAAGCCGGCGGTGCCCCTCGCTGGTAAGTATCGATTGGTTGATATCCCCATATCCAATTGTTTGAATTCGGGAATTAACCGAATTTTCCTCCTTACGCAGTTTAATACTGCGTCATTACACCGTCACATACAGGAAACGTATCGTTTCGATCCATTTGGTGGAGGCGGGGTCGATATCATGTCTGCGGAGCAGACAGAGAAGGGTGAGTCGTGGTATCAAGGCACTGCGGATGCGGTTCGTCAGAACATGCATCATTTTGGTTCATCTGATTGGGATCATGTAATCATTCTCTCCGGTGACCAACTTTACCGCATGGATTACGGTAAAATGCTCCAAGAGCATATCGATTCAGGTTTTGATGTAACTGTTGCGAGTATACCGTTTCCTATTGAGCAAGTTGAGGGCCTCGGCCTCGTTCGAGTTAACGATGACTTATCCATTTCTGAATTTGTAGAGAAGCCGACTGATCCTGAGATTATCAATGGATTGGCACTCACTGAAAATGTAGAACAGAAGCTTAAGAAAGCCCCAGAAGGAAAGCACTGTTTGGCGTCGATGGGCATCTATATCTTCAATCGCAAAGCGATGGAAGATTCATTAGCCAACGATATGAAGGATTTCGGAAAGGAGATTATTCCAAGTCTTCTCGGAAACCTTAAATTGGGCTGTCATATCTTTGAAGGATATTGGGAGGATATTGGTACGGTCGCTGCATTCTTTGAAGCGAATTTGCAGCTTGCGGATCCAATGCCGAAATTTAATTTCTTCTCAGAAGGGAATCCTATCTATACTCGAGCCCGCTATTTACCAGCAAGTAAGATTAATCGTTGTTCGATCAATCACGTGATTATTGGGGATGGGTGCATTGTAACTGATTCTTATTTGAAGCGTTGCGTGATCGGTATTCGTTCTGTTTTGCGCCAGGGAGCTCGTCTGGAAAATGTGATAATGCTCGGATCTGATTCCTTTGAAGGAAAGGCAGATCAAGAGCGAAATCGTGCAAAAGGGATTCCGGATGTTGGAATTGGCATGAATTGCGAAATTAAGAATGCGATCGTCGATAAGGGCGTACGAATCGGTGATAATTGTAAGTTGAGTCCAGAGGGTAAGCCAGATGGCTATGATAAGGACGGCATTTTCGTGGTCGATGGCATTTTGATTATTACGAAAAATGCGATAGTTCCGGATAATTCTGTAATTTGAACTCGTAGGCTATGCAATGAAGCGACTGTTGTTGTGTGTGGATGGATCTCGCTATGCGATTTCCTGCAGTCAACACGCCGCTTGGTTGGCTTCTCTTTTTGAGGCTGAAATTGAGGTCGTATATGTTACAGATTTGCGTCAGTTTGAGATTCCGTTTGTAGCTGATCTTGGAGGTAGTCTCGGGTTACAGCCCTATCAAGCTGCGATGGGGCAGTTGAAAGAGCTTGAGGAGCGTAAGGCGACTTGGATATTCGAGATTGTGGAACGTACTTTGAGGGAGTCGGGATTCGATCAACGGATATCGACGACGCATAGAATTGGGTTTTTAGTTGATTCGTTACGTGAACTAGAGAGTCGAGCTGATCTCATCGTGTTAGGCAAACGTGGAGAAAATGCCAACTATGCGACAGAGCATTTGGGCTCGATGATGGAGAGAGTTGCTCGGTCGACCCAGCTGCCTTGTTTTATAGTCTCTAGAGAATATCGTAAGATTGGGAAGGTGTTATTGGCGGTTAAGTCTGTGAAAACCAGCCAAAAGACATTGGAATTCATATCACGAAATACGGGAATTCTCGAATTAGAAATTCACGTTGTATCGATTGCTAGCGATAATGAGGAGGCAGAAGCATTGAAGGTGCTGAACTATGCTGAAAAGACATTGAAAGAGGCAGGGTGCAAGGCAGCTTTTCAGATGCTACATGGCTTTCCGAGTCAGACGATTACTGGTTATGTAGAGCGAAATGGAATTGATCTTATTGTAATGGGAGCATCGGCCCATTCGCGCATAAGGCATTTGATATTAGGAAGTACGGTGATGGAAATATTAAAAGATTGCCGGTTGGCATCCTTGCTTGTTCGTTAGTTTTTGGCTGGCTTGATCGTAGGTTTTGTGAATACCGTGGTTAATTGATGTTCTATCGTTTTGTTATTACAATTGTTGCCCTGTTTGTTTTACAAGTTGTAGAGGCAAATGATGCCGAATTACCCGTGTTAAGGGTTCTTAATTGGTCTGAGTATATTGCTGTCGATGAATCGATGGATCCTGAGAGTCCGATTGAAGATAGAGCATTTTGTCTCTCTGAGTTTTCCAAAAAATTTGGATGCCAGATTGAGTATTATGAATACGAAGAGACTATTGAGGCTTATTCGAGGATTCGTAAGAATGCTGGATTTTACGATGTTGTGATCGCTTCAATGGGAGAGATCAACCGTATGCAGAAAGGCGGTGCATTGGACCGATTAGATAAAACTAAAATTCTGAATTATCGGTATGTATCTTTGTTTTATGATTCGAATAAGGCAGATGAAGAGGTTTGGAATTTTGCGATGCCTTATTTATATGGGACCACTGGAATTGCGTACCGGAGTGATCTTGTAGCGAATCCTGTCATTTCGTGGAAGCAATTGTTCGATCCAGATGAGTTACTACGCGGTAAGATTTCGGTAATGAATGATTCCCAAGTCATGTTTGGGATAGCCAGCGTTTATAAAGGAAAGGATCCAAACAGTCTTAAACCCTCAGATTATAGAAAGCTGACTCAGGAGTTTCGAAAACTTAAAGAAGGGGGTTACCTCTATGATGTAAGCTCGAATGTTGAAGAGCTTTCAACGTGTTTGCTCAATGGGGAATTGGCAATGGCTGTGATGTATTCTGGCGATGCTCTCGCGGTGTCGTCTGTAAACCCGAATATCAAATATGTAGTACCGGAAGAGGGGTCGGAAATATATGTCGATTCATTGGCTGTCTTGGATGATTCATCTCAAAAAGAATTAGCTTATAAATTTGTTAATTTCATGCTGGATCCTGAGGTGAATGCACGAAATTCAATTGAATTACTTTTTCCGACGATGAACCTCGCTGCGTTGAGTGTAGTCGAGAGGGAGCGTCCGGATCTGTTGAGCAATGCAGATATATATCCACTTCCTGATACGCTACTATCGTTGAAGGAGTTTAATGCTTATTCTGTTGTTCAGGAGCAGTATTGGAATCGGTTTATAAATGAAGATTAGGCACCGTCTATTTCTTATTGTTTTACCGTTAGTTCTTATTCCCATTTTGGGAATTGGCTTAATTTCTATTAGTAATTACGACAGTCTCGTCGGTGAGGTAGATGAGGTCTCTCGCGGATACGTATCTCTTGCAGATGGTGCGAGTGACTCATATGAAGATGTGGTTTCTAAATTTAAAGAAGAAGCGACGGAGGGTTATGAATTTGCTTTGCTGAATTCGATCAAAGCGGTTGAAGATCGTTTGGGGAATATTAAGCAAAGCATGGAGCTCGCTGCATTGAGTAAGGATGTATCCCAATTTGTTTCTGGGAATGATCCAATTCGCCGTTTTATGAGTGCTGAATCGACCTTGTATTTGGATAAGTACGTACAGGCTCTTGATCTATATGAAATTTCGATTGTCGATGTTGATGGACAGGAATTGTTGCGGACTGAGTCACTTGTTGTTCCCGTTGGAGGAGATTTGTTTTTGGACGGCATTCCAATTCCCAATGCTAGTAAGGACGAATCTGGTGAACATTGGTTTCAACGTCATGTGGGTTCGAATCGTTTGTTTGAGACTTACGTACACGAGTACAAAGAAATTGATCAAGAAAAGGTTGAGTATGCTGTATCCGTTTCGTTGCAGCTCAGAATCGCAAATTCTCAATTCCAAAAGAATTTTTGTGAGGTTAGTGGATATTTAAGATTCGTTGTTCCTCTGGAGGATCTAACTGCCCAGATCTTGAATCAAATAGATGATAAAGGGTGGGTGTATTTGGAATTCGAAGATGGGGTTGTGTGGCCTTCTGTTGCAGATGAATTGGCTCTTTCTTGGACGAATGATGAGGTAGCGAAGATTCGTAGGCCGTTTTTTGACGAAATGGTTGTGGCTAATTTACTCGTTTCAACGAAAGCATTGAATGAAGACGCTCGAGCTTGGGCTACTCTGGTTGATGAAACTGCAATTCTTGCTAAGGATATATCGGACCGTATCGAAGATTTAAATCAGCAGGCGTTTAAGAGAAGGACGGTGTACGCAGTCACATTTATTGTTGTTTTGCTTATCGCGTTTGTTGCGGTTGGGATTACCTCTAAGCGATTGAGTGAAACAATGGGCTATCTGAGTAGAGCCGCTTCGCGTATTGAAAATGGAGATTTGAGCGAACCGGTTCGATCTGGAGGTCGAGGAGATGAGATCGATACATTGGCTCTGGCTATCGATAGCATGCGAATGCGTATTAAGGCAAGTATCGATGAATTGGATGCTAGAGTAGAGGATAAAACTGGTGAGCTGAGAGTGGCGAATGCTGCTTTGAGGGATGAAATCCGTGAACGAACGGTTGCGGAAAACAGGGCGCATGAAGTTAGTCAGGCTAAGAGTGAGTTTTTGGCGACTATGTCGCATGAAATTCGCACGCCTATGAACGGTATTATTGGTATGTCGGAAGACGTGCTGTCGATGAATGTCTCGCCTATTGTACGGGATCGTGTCGAGACGGTTAAATCCTCTGGGGTCCTATTGATGAGGATTGTAGACGATATATTGGACTTCTCTAAGATTGAGGCAGGGAAAATGAATATCAGAGAAGAGACGTTTGATCTTCGCTTGGCTTGTAAAACGTCCCATTCATTGTTTCGTTCGAAGGCCAAAGAAAAACGTCTGCGCTATCTTCTCGAAGTTGGAGATGATGTTCCGAGATTTGTTTTTGGGGATTCGGTTCGTCTTAAGCAAGTAATAGCCAATTTGATAAGCAATGCTCTGAAGTTTACAGCAAATGGATTTGTTCGTCTTAGTGTTTCTAGAGAGTCGAGAGGAGTGGAAGGGGTCGCTTTCGCGGTTGAGGATAGCGGTTGTGGTATTGAGGACGATTCAATGGGGCGCTTGTTTGAGGCGTTTAGTCAATTAGAGACAGTTGGAGCTAACTCTATAGGGGGGACAGGATTGGGGTTAGCCATTTCTCAACGTCTTTCCGAGGCCATGAATGGGGAGTTGTCTGTGGAAAGTAGTTACGGTCGAGGATCTGTATTCACATGTTGGGTTCCTCTTGCTGCATCAGATGCCGGAGATGTTGAAGATTATTCTATGGAGTTGGCATCGTCGCATTCTGGGGCGAAGGTTCTGCTTGTGGAGGATAATAAGGTGAACCAACAGGTTATCCAATCAATCCTACGAAAGGCTGATCATCATTGCGTCATGGCTGCCAATGGTTTGGAGGCATTAAGGTGTCTCAGTCGAGAAGACTTTGATTTCGTATTAATGGATTGTCGAATGCCTGTTTTAGATGGCTTTGAAGCGACAAAAATGATTCGACGATTTCCTTTGGGCCACTGTAACCGTGAAATTCCTGTTGTGGCTATTACTGCCAACGCTTTTGACGATGATAGGCAGAAGTGTTTTGAAAGCGGAATGGACAATTTTTTATCGAAACCTGTGAATAGTGGGAGCCTGCTGCAGGCTATTTCCTTTTACGCTTCAGGGCGTGCTAAGTCAGCTTGACGATTTTAATCATAGGTAAGCTTCGGCTGGGATTCTCTTAAAAGAGATATGGTTAGCCAAGTTTATGATAAGTTTCGGCTTCTCCATTTGATGCTGTCTCACATTGTGAGACAATCGCTCAATAATCTGTGAAGTAGTGATTTCGGAAAGCTTGATGGTCTGATTTAATTCGACGAGCTCGCATCGGTATTCCAACCAGTCTGCTTTGAATTGAAGCGAATGATATTCCGAGGTGATCTCTTTTTCTATTAAGTGTGTTTCCTTTTTTGTAAGCCGACCTTCTAGAAGTTCGCTTACTAAGGTCACTCGAGCTTTTTCGTCCGTCTTCAGCATGTTCGGACGGAACCCAATGAGTTTGCTCTTTAGGTGCATCAGAACATTTGGAAGATCGCGTTTTTCAACTCTAGTTGAAAGGCAGAGTGCTTTGTAGCTCCATTTTTCGAAGAAGCGCGAAACGAGGAGGAAGCGGTTGAGGTGATCGAGTTGAAGCAGTTTTTCGAGCTGAGGCAAATTAGAGCTCTTCGTCAATGGGGGGGCTTTTTCGAGTTGTGTATAGATAAATCGTTCGAAATCCGAGACGCGCTTCGTGTATGGCAGGTAGCGCCAGCACTTTACGAGAAGCTTGATAATCTCCTCCGATCGCTGTTCGATGTCTACGTAGCCTATGGTATAAAAGTATCCGGATAGGAAATCCAAATATTGTACGCTTAGCTGTGAGAAGGCGTGGAATTTGCCTTTGGAAGCTTTGCGAATGAGCTTTCTCGTCGCATTTCTGCTGGCGGTTATTGAAGAGAGGTGGGTAGCCTCGTAGGTTTTTGAAAATAGGGCCATAATTGGTCCGAAATTGAGGATTTTTAGTCTTCTTCCGTTCGATTGGCGATAGCGACGCGGCAATCGGATGAAACTCTTAGCCAAATGTCTCTGAGGTCGAAGAGACGGATACGAGCTTGTTTTACGAATGTAGAGAGAGTTGGGGTATCGATCTCTAGTAGAGGTTCAAACAGGGAGAATGTCGCATTTATTTGAGACATCCCTCGTTTGAAATAGGCGATAGCGAGGGAATAGTCACCTATGTCTATTGCGACTACAGCGAGCTGGCCGTAATAGTCGGATTTTGAAAGAGAATTTTGCAGCTCTAATGCTTGTAGGGCACTCAGATTCTCGGAACAGATGGTGGCTTGTTGGAGCCACATTTCTTGTATTGATCCGTGGATCGCTTTGTTGGCGACAAAAAGTGGGTGCTTGTGGAGTGTGTAGGGGTGCTCAGAAAGGGGGAGTTGTGGGATTTCTTCAGAGTGGTCTGATTTTTCTGCAGCGTTTCCTGTTTCCCAGCCCATAAACAAAGCAACTTCGTCCAGCCGGTTTTGGCTGCGTATTAGTTTGTTATATAGTTTCTGGTATTTTGTGACTTCATCGTCTTCACGCTGTAAGTAGCGTTCCCAGTCGAACTCGTTAATATCAGCTTCCCAGCTGTCGTCTCCTTCTCGGTCCGAATAATTGTCGTAATCAAAGTTTCCCATTATTGCTTAACAAGCTTTTTATAATTGGCGTTAGTTTGGGAATCGCTTTTCGTTTTGCAACCGAATTGTTTATCAGTGGATTTTGTCTTAATATACGCGGGTGTGTATTTTGGGTTGGCGATATTCTTAGATCATTCTAAAGCAAGTTGTTATGTCAGTTGATGAATTGAAGTTCTATATGGAGGTCTATTTTTCAGGGCGTGTCCAAGGAGTGGGATTTCGGTACAGTACCCTCCAGGTTGCCAGAGGATATGAGGTAACTGGATTTGTCCGTAATATGAGTGACGGTCGTGTCTCTATTGAGGTGGAGGGAGAAGAGAAAGAGTGCCGGCTATTTGTGAGAGCAGTAGAGGATGAGTTGGATTCCTATATTCGAAAATGTGAGATTTCTGATGGTCGGAGAGCCCCTCAACATATTTCGTTTTCAATTAGATAAGTTGCTGTTGTCCTAATCACTTATGAATGCAGTAACTGTCGACAGACTCACTAAGAGCTTTGATCTTTCTTCCTCTCGGTTGCGCGTTTGTGCTGTTCAGGAATTGTCTTTTGAGATCGGAGAAGGACGCATCTTTGGCTTATTAGGTCCTAATGGTTCGGGAAAGAGTACCACTATTAAGGCGATTTTAGGATTGTTAACGCCGGATCGAGGGAGTTGCTCGATTTTTGGAATGCCGAGCCAGATGCCTTCGAGTCGATCTAAAGTTGGTTATCTCCCGGAAGGGCCTTTTTTTTACAAATACCTTAGTGGTATCGAGTTGCTTGTTTATCTTGGTCAGCTCGGAGGTTTGAAACGGTCTCAAGCGAAGTCGAGAGGGCTGGAATTGCTGGAAAGAGTCGGTCTAGAAGACGCTATCGATCGACGAATTGGCGGTTATTCGAAAGGGATGTTGCAGCGTGTGGGGTTGGCCCAGGCGTTGATTAATGATCCACGTTTGTTGATTCTTGATGAACCGACTGCTGGAGTTGATCCGGTCGGTGCGGCGGATATTACTCGGCTTATTCAGGAGTTTAAGGATGAAGGGCGGACTATTCTTCTGTGCTCTCATTTGCTTTCTCAGGTGGAGAAGGTTTGTGACGAGGTCGCGGTGTTGAGTAAGGGAAGAATGATGGTTTCTGGGAATATCGAAGATCTACTCCTGAAAAATGAATCGAGTTGTAGGGTTCGTGGTATGGATGCTGAATCTATTGACGTTTTGAAAAAGGACATAGAGCGATTGGGCGGTTCTCTTGAAATTGAAAAATCTCGAAAAACCTTAGATGAGTTGTTTATGGAGCTTGTGGATCCGGAAGGGGGAAAAGCGGATGAATAAAGTGAGTTTTGGAGGTGAATGGTCTGTTCGACGTGCGTATCTTGTGGGGCGAAACACGTTTCTTGAGGCAGTGCGATTGAAGTTGTTTTATGCACTGATGCTCATGTCCTTATTTGCTCTCGGGAGTTCGTTTCTTCTGAAGGAGTTTAATTTTGGATCTTCTGAGTTAAAGTTTATCGCGGATTTTGGTTTTGGCGGATTGACGTTTTTCGGTTCGGTCATGGCTGTTGTTTTAACGGCACAACTTTTTTTTGGAGAGTTGGAGCATCGAACGGCGATTACTTTGTTAGCGAAGCCGATGCGACGATCGGAGTTTATCGTTGGGAAGTTTCTTGGAGTAGGTCTCGGTTTATTCTGTTTTGTGGCGGCTATACTTTCAAGTTTGGTGCTCGCTCTGTGGGTGAGGGAAACTAGTTTGGCGGCTCTTTATCCGGAATCGTTCGGAGATGGTTTTGGGATACGTTATTTTGATCTTTTGGGCTTTGGCATTTTGCAGGTCATTCGTTTGGCGATGCTTTCAAGTCTAGTCATGCTGTTCGCAAGTTATGCGACGTCATCGCTTTTTTCGATTGTGATGGGGATGATGGTTTGGCTGATTGGTCAGCTTCAGTACTTGGCTTCTTCTTCGATAGGGCAGATCGAGAGTGCTTTTGTCGGAGGGCTGTTAAAGGTGTTGAGCTTGATGATACCAAATTTCCATTTGTTCGATTTAGGGGATAGAATCGCACTGGGAGAAGTTATCGTTGCCGCAGATTTTCTTTGGATTGCGGCCTACGGATCACTCTATTCCTTGTTCTATATTTCTTTGGCTGCGTTGAGTTTTAGGTACCGTGAACTGTAGACTTAAACTCATTTTTGTCTCTTTGATTCTTGTACTTAGTATGGGGATTGGGATGAGCTTGATCGAAGAGCGTGTCGTGGGAAGTGAAGGCTCTTCGGGGGGCGAGTTGAGCGATTTGTCTGGGAGTGCGGGGCAGGGGTTGTCTCTCGCTGTTCTTGGTGGATATCGGTCGGCTGTAGCTAATTTCGTATGGTTGGATATGAATGGGAGTTGGGAGCGCCGAGAATTTGACGAGACGCTTTCCCGTATTGTCTTGGCGACAACGATTGATCCACGGCCGGAAATATTTTGGCTAAATGGGTCGCGAGTTATTGCCAATGATATGCCGTTTTGGGGGAATGAGGAGGAGCGTAGGCATAATCCACTGATGCGTGGTTCTACGGAGGAGATTCAAAGGAGGTTTGCTTTGAGAGCGATTGAGTTATTGGAGCAGGCTCGGATGTTTCACCCGACGAATACGGTGTTTATTGTGGAGCAAGCGATGATTTGTTGGCGTAAACTTGATGATCTTGAGATGGCGGCGGAGTTGTTTCGAGAAGCGACGAGTCGAGATGGAGCTCCTTATTATTGTTTTCGAATTTATGCAGAGTTGTTATTGAAATTAGGACGTGAATCGGAGGCGTTGTCCTTTTTGATCGCTCATTACGAATCGCTCCCTGATGACGATA
>CAWVWU010000057.1:0-19124 GCA_963933925.1 uncultured Puniceicoccaceae bacterium | reverse complement strand
AATTGTTTCGTCACTTCATTCCTCAAGTGTCTCCCGCATGCGGGATCGGTACAAATATAACTTCGTAGTCTCCAAAGTGACTTATTAAACAGCCTCTTAGGTGAACATAGAGGATTCGTTCTGGTCTGACTGAATTGAGATGGGCACGTTTTGTTATTGCTAATCGCGGGCGCATTTAAAGCCTTTGGCCCATGATAAAGAAAGCTCAAGCGACATGGGGTGGGCGTTTTTCGCAAGGCCCTGCAAAATTGATGCAGACCTTCAGCGAATCGGTTTCCTTCGATAAGAGACTCGCTCCGTATGATATCGAGGTAAACAAGGCTCATACCGCTATGTTGGAGCATGTTGGACTGCTTTCGAAGAAGGAGAGAACGGCGATTCATGTCGGTTTGGATAAGCTTTCGAAGCGAATCGAGGAAGGCGATCTTGAGTGGGACGAGGCCTTTGAAGATGTTCATATGAATATTGAGCAGGCCTTAACAGCTACGGTACCTGCGGCAGCTAAGATGCATACGGCACGGAGTCGGAATGATCAGGTTGCTACCGATGTGCGCTTGTTTTTTAAGGACGCTTGTGGAGAGATTGTAGGACGACTTGTTTCGTTGATCAATTCCTTGTTGGTCGTCGCGGAAGCGAACCAGGATGTTTATATTCCCGGCTACACGCATTTGCAGCGGGCTCAGCCGGTATCGGTTGCTCACCATTTGCTAGCGTACGTCGAAATGTTTTATCGTGACATTCTACGCTTTGTGAAGGTGGGTGCTGATGCTAACTGGTGTCCTTTGGGATCGGGTGCAATTGCGGGAACCACCTTGCCCATCGACCGTGAGTTTACGGCATGCTATCTCGGATTTGTTGATTTAAAGGGAAATCCTCAGGTGACGCGCAATAGTATGGATTCGGTAGCAGATCGGGATCTCTTTTTAGATTTCGCTCATGCCTGTGCGAGCAGTGGTACTCATATTTCGCGCGTAGCGGAAGATGGCATTATTTGGAATAGTTCTGAATTTGGATACGTTGAACTTCCAGATGCTTTTTGTACGGGATCAAGCTTGATGCCGCAAAAGAAGAATCCAGATTCGTTGGAATTGTTGAGAGGGAAGTCTGCTCGATTGATTGGAAATGGTCAGAGCTTGTTTACGATGGTGAAGGGGCTTCCTTTGACCTATAATCGAGATTTACAGGAGGATAAGGTACAGGTTTTCGATAGTTACGACCAGTTGGCCATGTGTCTCGAAGTATTGGCGGGAACGATTGAAGGAATGAAGTTCCGGAAGGATCGCTGCGATGCGGCGGTTTCCGATGTGGCTTTGCTCGCTACTGATTTGGCCGATTTCTTGGTAATCAATGGAGTTGCATTTCGTGATGCTCACCATGCGGTGGGTGGACTTGTGGCGATTGCGGAGAAATTGGGTGTTCCTTTGAATGAGATTCCTGATGAGGATGCTGCTGCTGTTCATCCTAAGATCAGCGGTGACTGGCGTAAGGTCTTTGATCTTAAGACGGCAATGCAATCTCGCGAGGGAATTGGGATGCCTGGGCCAAAGCAAATCAAGAGTGAGCTTAAGGCGTGGAAAACTCGAATTGGTAAGTTGAGCGATATCTAAGCATGGCAAAAGTTCAGGTACTTTCTGACCAAGTCGCCAATCAGATCGCTGCGGGGGAGGTTATCGAGCGTCCCGCTTCAGTGGTTAAAGAGCTCGTTGAAAATAGTATCGATTCTGGCGCGACCAGTGTTGAGGTGGAGTTCAAGAGTGGAGGGAAGAGCTATATTCGCATTGAGGATAACGGTTGCGGAATGTGCCGTGAGGATGCGTTGCTTTCGCTCAAGCGCCACGCTACTAGCAAAATTCGAAAAGCAGATGATTTAGAGAATATAATGACTATGGGGTTTCGAGGTGAAGCCTTACCGTCAATTGCTTCGGTATCTAAGTTTTTATTGCAGACGCGGGAGAAAGGTACCGATTCGGGGGCTGAGATTCTTATCGATGGCGGAAAAACCGTACACGAGAAGGATTGTGGAATGCCTGGGGGGACTCGGATGACGATTTCCAATCTCTTTAATACTGTACCCGCCCGGCGTAAGTTCTTGAAGTCGGTGGCGACGGAGTCGGCTCATATCGTTCACCATACTCGTCTCTATGCGTTGGCTCATCCTGAAGTTGCGTTTACATTGATCGATGATGGTCGCGTCTTATTTAGGACACCGGCGTGTAAGCGGCTGAGTGATCGCGTCGGAGAGATTTTTGGTAAGGCGATCGTATCGAAGCTCATGCCAATCGATGCGACCGAAGGTGAAATGCGGCTTTCTGGTTTAATAGGAAAACCAGGACAGTCGAAAACGAGTCGGCATGAAATGCTCGTATTCGTAAATGGAAGACCAGTTGAGAATCGTACTCTTGGTTATGCTTTGATCGAATCCTATCACGGTCATATTCCGAAGGGACGTTATCCGGTGGCTTTTCTTTTTATGGAAATTCCTCCCCGTTTGCTTGATGTGAATGTGCATCCTGCGAAGCGGGAGATTCGGTTTCGCAATGAGACGCAAGTTCGTGGCTTTGCCGTGAGGACGATCTTGGAGGCTTTGAATCAAACGGCTAAATCAAGCTCACCGACTTACGAAAGCGTTCGCCTTCCGAAAGAGGATAAGTCGATTGAGTTGTCATTATTGAATGATTCGGATGAGGACGTTTCCTCGGGAAAAGAAAAGGTGTCTCCGCCGAGCGGAAAAGCGGTTTTAAAACAATCTCGCCGTTTGGTTAAGCGTATTGAATCAGTTGAGACGAAGGGATTTGAATCTGAAAAAAAGAGTCGTCATAAGGTTGCTCGGGTGGACGCTCAGTCGTCTGCTGTCGATCGTTCGGGGGCTGACGTGAAAGTGTCTTCGGGATCCGGAGTTCCTGTTGATTGGGTTTTTGTTGGATGGTCTGGACGTGGATTTGCCTTGTTTGACTCGAACTCGGGGATTGTTTTGCTCGATGCTAAATCGGCTCAGAGGCGGGTCTTGTACGAGCGTTTACGTCGACAGTTTTCTGAATCGAAAACGGAGAGTCAGAAGTTGCTCTTGGCAGTGCCTGTTGAGTTCGATCCAGTGTCTGCTGCTCTGTTGGAAGATCAAACGGAATTGATGACTTCTTACGGATTTGAGATTGAACCCTTTGGGCGGAACTTCTTTCGTATTGAAGCGGTTCCTACGTGGTTGGATGAGTCGGAGTCTGAGAACTTTCTTCGTGAGGTCGTTGAAATGTTACGTTTGGACAAAATTTCAAAGGAGAATACTGAACTTGCTGAAGATAGGCTTGCACGATTTGCGGCTCTTAAGTCTTCGCGTGCGGAAAATGAACTAGGGAAGAGTCAACTTGATGCGCTACTTGATGAGTTGTTTTCTTGCACGAATCCTCTAGCGGATCCCGATGGGAAGCCAACCTTTGTCGAGTTGAATCAAGCGGAGCTTAATCGAAGGTTTCAGCGGAAGCCGAAGGATGAGGCTATGGATCTCTATTAGTTTTTGGTTCAGTTCTTGGATACTCGTATTAGGTGTGGTTACTCTCGGTCTTTTTGAGTTGATTTTGTGGTCGAAATTAAGCAATCAGCTTTGCTTCTCAAACGGCATGGATCATGCTTAAAAAAGCAATGAATCTTCTTGTTGCGCAAGTTCGAGAGACATTTATAACTAGCGGTTCTTTCGATTTTTAAACAGCATTCCACATAGAATTTTCTATTTTTATCTATGGCTACTACATTGACTAAAAAAACTCCCAAAGCTCGTAAAACGGCGAATAAGTCGACCGATTCGGATATGAAGCAATCCATTCTGAATCACCTTAAATACACTTTGGCTCACGATGAGTCATCGGCTACACAGCGTGACTGGTGGTTGTGTCTCTCACTGGCAGTGCGAGACCGTTTGTTGGACAACATGATTGCGACGCAGACGAAGCATCATGCAGTTAACACACGTCGTACGTATTATCTTTCTCTAGAATATTTGATGGGGCGTTTGCTCTCCAACAACATGCTCAATGTGGGGGTCATGGAAGAGGCACGCACTGCGATTGAATCTCTCGGACTTGATTTCGAGGATGTCATCGATGAAGAAGTTGACATGGGCTTGGGCAATGGGGGGCTTGGCCGTTTGGCGGCGTGTTTCCTCGATTCTTTGGCTACGCTCGATTTGCCAGCGATCGGGTATGGTATTTACTACGAATTCGGCTTGTTTAAGCAGTCGTTTAACAATGGGCATCAGGTGGAGTCTCCTGATAATTGGCGTAAGTTTGGTACACCGTGGGAGATTGTTCGTCCGGAGTATACACGCACGATCAAGTTATATGGTCGAGTAGAGCAAGTCTTTGATAATCAAGGTGATTACCGCTTTGATTGGGTTGATACTCGAGAGATTCAAGGGGTGCCTTACGATATTCCAATTGCAGGATTCGATACTAAGACAGTGAATTTCCTTCGTCTTTGGTCCTCCCGTTCTTCGGAAGATTTCGATCTGGAGGATTTCAATCGTGGTGATTACGTAGAGGCGGTTAGAGAGAAGGCTGTTGGTGAGACGATCTCCAAGGTGCTTTATCCGAATGATGCGAATGAGAATGGCAAGGAGCTACGTTTGGTTCAGCAATACTTTTTTGTCTCTTGTTCTCTTCAGGATATTATTCGCCGTTTTCAAAAGAACAACAGTGAGTGGGATCAATTCCCAGAGAAGGTTGCCGTTCAGTTGAATGATACGCACCCATCGATTGCGGTCCCAGAATTACTTCGCATTTTCGTGGATGAAGTTGGGATGGATTTCGATTATGCATGGTCACTGATAACGAAGACTTTTGCTTATACGAATCACACTCTGCTACCGGAAGCATTGGAGAAATGGAGTGTGCCTCTTTTCGAGAAAGTTTTGCCGCGTCATATGCAATTGATCTATGCGATCAATTCGAAGTTGATGGATTTGGCGGAAGTTAAATGGCCAGGTGATCATGCTGTTAAGGCAGAGATTTCGATCATCGAAGAAAGCCATCCTAAGATGGTACGCATGGCACATTTGGCAGTTGTGGGTAGTCATACCGTAAATGGTGTTGCTGCAATTCACTCGGAATTGCTTAAGTCATTGCTCTTTCCAACTTTCAACGACCTGTATCCAGGCAAGTTCACCAATATGACAAATGGCATCACGCCACGTCGTTGGTTAGCGGCTTGTAATCCTGCGTTGTCGAAGTTGATTGATACGAAGATTCCAAAGGGATGGCCTAAGGATTTGGACGCGTTGCAGGGGCTGACGAAATTTGCGGATGATGCAAAATTCCAGAAGGCTTTCATGGATATTAAGCGTGATAATAAGGTCGAGTTGGCTCGAATTATTAAAGAATTGTGCGATGTTGAGGTCAGTCCTGATGCGTTGTTTGATGTGCAGATTAAGCGTCTTCATGAATACAAGCGTCAGCACTTGAATCTCCTGCATATTTTGGCGTTGTACCGTCGACTCTTGTCGAACCCCAGCTTGGATATCGTTCCACGCGTATTTGTCTTTGGGGCAAAGGCAGCTCCGGGGTACACCTTGGCTAAGACGATTATTAAGGCGATCAACGCGATTGGGAAGAAGATCAACAATGACCCACGTGTCCAGGATAAGTTGAAGGTTGTATTTCTTCCCAACTACCGTGTTTCCCTTGCTGCGAAGATTATACCTGCGTCGGATTTGTCAGAGCAAATTTCTACCGCTGGTAAGGAAGCTTCTGGTACTGGTAATATGAAGTTGGCCCTTAATGGATCCCTAACGATTGGGACTTTAGATGGAGCGAACATCGAAATTAAGGAAGAAGTTGGGGACGAGAATATCTTTATTTTTGGACTGGATGTAAATGAGGTTCAGAAGCTTGATCGTGACGGGTATAATCCATGGGATTATTATCACGCAGATCCTGAGTTGAAGGCCGTTATTGATTGGGTTGCTTCTGATTTCTTCACGCCTGAGGAAGGGCATGTTTTGGCTTCCTTGCGTGATAGTCTTCTCGATGGAGGAGATCCTTTTAAGGTTTTGGCAGATTTCCGTTCTTATTGCGAATGTCAGCACGAAGTCGATAAGGCGTTCCGTGACAAGAAGAACTGGGCGAAAATGGCGATTATGAACACGGCTCGAGTGGGCAAGTTCTCGTCAGACCGGACTATTAGCCAATACGCAGAGGAAATCTGGAAGCTGGATCCAGTACAGGTTGACTAGTTCTTTATCGAGAGAGCCTGAAATTTCGAAAGGGATCTCTTAAAGAAAAGTGAATTTCATGATCGATCGACGAGTTACGTGCTTGTCGATCGATTTTTTGTGTCTAGAACTATTGCAGATAACCAGTTTTCTGGCGATTCCTGACCTTGAGAAGGGGAATCGTCTCTAATCCCCATTACGATTTGATGTTTGTTCAATTTAAGAAATTTGTTGCCTGTTCGATTCTTTTGCTAAGTTCGGGTTCGATCATTTTGGCTAAGCCAGAAGTTGTTCAGGAGCTTGAGGGCTTCTTTAAGCCGACGGTGGCAGTTTATTCGCCTGACCATTCGAGTCTTCTTGTTGCTAATTTCGCTCGGAGCGAGGTCGGTGCGATCAAGGAAGGAAGCTATGTGTCAAAATATAAGGTAGAGAGTGATGGAAAGTTATCATTATCGTCCAAGCGATTTTTGGAGAGTTTGACTGCTCCGAACGATATTGCGTTTAATCCTGTTTCCTACGGATCCGTACCCGCTGGATCGATATTCGTAGCCGTGGGTACTCCATTGGTGGAAAGTAACGAAGGACGGCTCGTCAAAGACCCGTCTCGTGAACATATTGGTTTAGCCGTTTTTGATGGAAACAATGGGCGTGTTATAAATAGCATTGAGCTGGGGCCGTCCTCGACGAATCCATTGCGGGAAGGAATGCCGCTTATTTCTCCTACTAGTTTAACCTTCGATAAGGCGGGCAATCTTTACATTTCGGATTCGGGAATTGGAGGAAATTTATTTCCGAGTAAGGTTCGCGGACGACCTGGAGTTTGGAGAATTAATCGGGAGGGGGTGCGCAAATTCCTCCGAGGAGAATCTCCGGATGAGGCAAAATTTGTTCCGATTTCAAGCATGCCTGGGCCAATGCGATACGTGGATAAGGAGGATAGTATTTATATCATCGCGAATCATAATGTCGGGCTCCCTCAAGGAGCGGTGTATAAGGTTGTGTGTAGTGAATTTGAGGCAAAGGGCTTGTCTTCAGTACAGACGATCGTACGGGATTTGAGTCCATTGTCTGGGATTCAGGTATCCCCGAGAGGACGTATCTTGTTGACGACTAATAAGGGAGATCTCGTTTTCCCGAAGGGAAGGAAGAATTACGGTATTATTCGTGTCTACCCAAGAGTGCGTTTTTCATCTCCTGGAAATTTTGCAATGATGGAGAAGTCGGATGGGCATCTCTTGCTAGCTATCCCCGAAATAACAGGAGATGATGGCGAGAATGATACGCAGACCATGAAGGTTGTGTTGTTGGATGATCGTTATTGATCCTAGTCTACGTGCTTAGAAATTGTAGACAGTTCCTTCGTGCCGGAGTGTGTGGGGTACTGCTTTGCTCTGTATTGGTTTCCTTGGCGTCTGCTGGGGCAAGGCAATGGCCTCATGAGCAAAGCCGCTTAAAACCCGACTCAGAGATCGTCTGGGGAAGTTTGGAGAATGGATTTCGCTATGCGATAAAACCCGTTTCTTCGTCTCCTGGTCGGGTTTCAATGCGTTTTGTTGTATCAGTCGGGTCTTTGGACGAAGCTACAAATGAACGAGGCTTGAGTCATTTTGTCGAGCATATGGCCTTCGCTGGTACACGGAATTATCCAAAGGGTGAATTGGGTCGTTTCTTTCAAAAACTGGGTATGGATTATGGTGGGGACGTGACCGCGTTTACTTATCATGACCGCACGGTGTATCACTTGGAGTTGCCTCGGAACGATGTGGGTCTCGTAGATCAATCCCTTGAGGTTTTTCGAGATTATGCCGATGGGATTTTATTTGAACCTTCAAATGTAGAGGTAGAGCGGCAGGTTATTTTGAGGGAGCGTCAGGTGAGGGATTCGCCACAAAGTAAGTTGAGCGAGCTTTCATTAAATCTTGCGATGGAGGGTACCTTGGTTCCTGAACGAAGTCCGATAGGGACGAATGAGGTGATTCTCACAGCGGATTCCGATCGTCTGAAGGCGTTCTATCGAAAATGGTATCGCCCGGAATTGATGACATTGGTTGTTGTGGGCGATGTGGATATTACGAAGCTGGAAGAGCAAATCGCGGCGATGTTTTCTAGTCTTGAATCTGCCGATGGAGAAGCACCCCAGAGGGAAATCGGTTCTCCAGTTCGTCGTGAATCGGTTCGAACTGAGTTGCTTCCCATGAATGGCGTCGACCGTTTTCACGTTGAAGCCTTAAGATGCTGGGATGAGGGGAGCTATGAAGACTCATGGAAGACCCGTGAGCGTGATTACGTGAGGAGCTTTGCTACGGAATTACTGAATGAACGCGTGCGTCAGCAAGTAGATGGGATTAACAATGAATTCGCTTACTATCGCCGTTATCTAGGACTTCCATACGTCAGCTTCGCGGTAAGTGTGGGAGGCGATGAATGGTATCATGCTGCAGATTGGTCTGATTATTTATTGAGGCAGGGATTCAAATATGGATTTCAGAACGAGGAAATTGAAAAGGTAAGGGCATCTTGGTTGCGCTATAATGAGAACCAAGTGAAGCGATATAGTGCTTTGGGACCTCAGGAGATTATTGATGGCTTGGTCGATTCAATTGAAACGGGAAAAGTATATTTGGGAATCAAAGACTTGAGTGCGTTTCACAATAAAATCTTGAAGAAGATTAACCGACGTTCAGTAAAATCGGCCTTCCGGGACTGTTGGGATTTTGATGCTATGACCTATTTGGTTGCGGGAAATATAGAGGATGGTGTGGATCCCAATTTGGTTGCGGCGAGTCTTCATTTTGTTCGTTTGATGGATCTTCCCCACTATGTTCCAGTGGTCGTTGAGAAATTTGCGGTTGAGAAGAGGGAAACTCAAGGAAGCGTTGTGGACGAAGAAGTCATTGAGGGAATGGAGAATGCTTTTTCGATTCAATTTGAAAACAATACCCGTCTCACATGGATGAATACGACCTTGGCTCCCGGTGCTGTTGAAGTTTTGGTTAGAGTTGGGGGAGGGATGTTGGCCTATGTTGGGGAAAATCCGACGACGCACGAACTCGCTTTGAATGCGATGTTTCGCAGTGGGTTTGGCGAACATTCCATGGAAGAGTTGTTCTCTGCCTTAAGGGCTAAGGTCGATAACTTTGGGTTTAGTGCGAGCGAGTTCGATGCGTTTGAGTTTGCGTGTACTGGAGATGAAGCAGGAGTAGAGCTCTTTCTTCAGGTGGTCGCAGGTTACTTGGCTGAGCCGAGGATTAGTGAAGAGGCATTTGAGATCACACAAAACAAGTACCGACAGAGTAGAGTGTTGGAACTCGACGGTGTGAACGAAGGGTTTCGTGAGCTGCAGCGTCTGATTTTTAAGGATGAAAAAGCCTTTCATGAGCCGCGTATCGATGAAATCGACACCGCCTCAGTTGAAGAATCTAGGGAGTGGTTGTTGCCAGAATTGATGGAAGGTTTTTTAGAGGTCATCATCGTGGGGGATATGCAGAAGCAGGTGGCGATTGATCTTGTGTTGAAAACCTTGGCTTCCTTACCGTTGAGAAAAATTGATAAGGAAGAGTTTTCTACGGCACGTCGCTTGGATTTTGATATGCCATTGGGCGATTACGCGATTCGATACGATGGAGCTAAGGGTGACAATGCCTTTGGTGTTGTGGCCTGGAATATGGGGACATTTGACGTTTCGATGCGTGAGGGTGCAGCCCTCTTTCTGTTGAGCAAAATATTGGAAAATCGCGTTAACGATAAGATACGGCAAGAATTGGGTAAGAGCTACTCCCCTATGGTGAATTACCAGAGTTTGCCTGCTTATGATGATGTACGTTTTTTGCGAGCTGACGTTGACTGTCTTGCTGAGGATGCACAGTTGGTGTTGGAACTGACTCGAAGTATTACCCAAGAATTTCTGAGAGGTGAACTAAGTTCGGAGGAGGTTGAGAGGGCTGCAATGCCCCTTCAAGATAGTTTAAAGGCTGCGTGGCGGGACGATCAATTCTTAGCGACGATGGTGCTTTCTGGGATGTATGAGTACGAAAATAGTGTTCAATATGCACTGATGTATCGCGATGGAATTTTGTTGGAACTGACTCCTGATGAGTTGATGGACGCGGCGAGGAAGTTTATCAAAGACGACCGTCGTTTGTCCGTTGCATTGATTCCTAGTATCGATGCGGATGGTGTTGGTGAATCTCAAGTGCGTGCTGTACCGATGCCAGTTGCGGTGGAACAGTAAGTTAGCGTTTCACATTTCAGTTTGTGATAAGTGGCGAGACGCCGCTTTGCTTAATGGAGAAAACTAAACGTGTGCGGGTGTCTGTTCGATGAGGCGAGGGGCTTTTGGGGGATTAGCTTATCAGCCCTGTGGATGTTGCTCTATTGGTCTTCTTTATCTTCGACGACTTCTTTGGCTTCGAGTTCTCCGAATTTTATTTTGCTTTCACCAAATTCTGTGACTGATTTTGTGATGCGATCTAAGTTTGTACCGAAATGACCTTTGGCCGCTCGAGTTAATGCAGGAGCCGATTCGATAAAATTAGTTCCTAGAGAATCGATGCTGATACGTGTCGACCAGAGGAGCTTCTTTTCTTTTTCTTTGTACATACTTGGGCAGTCGTAGGCCATGAGGATTATGAAATAGCGTTCGTTTTCGAGTTCGGCGAGTAGATCGCTTTTTTCTTGATCCGTTAGTGTCTTGTCATTGCGGACTTTGTCGAAACCGAGCATTCGTGCGTTGTGACGCTGACTGTATTGCGTGCTCGCACCGCCTGAATCGAGGTCATTAAAGCTAGGGCTCGTAATGGTCGGGAAGCTATTTATCTCTTGGTCGGAATCGACGGACTCTGCCACCGCGTTATCGTATTCTTCTTCTGGATTGATACCCGTCAGCTCGGCCCAGGTATCCTCGACTGTGGTGACTCCCCAATGAACGACTATTACGAGATCGCTCGACTCGAGATCTTGAGCTGGGTGGTAATTTCTGACCAACAGTTGTTCTTTTAGATACAGTTGAATATCTTCGAAAGTAATGGCGGTTACGCTGTTGTCTTTGATTGCTCCTCCTAGGAACTGTCCTTTACCGAGAAGGTAGGTCTCTCTCTTGAGTCCGTCTTCGGTTGTTTTCGCCGCTTCGTAACCCGTGGCCGCGATTGAGGTGACATAAGCTCGTGCCTTTTTCTTGGCCATGAGCTGTGTGCTTGAGAGAAGGATAAAAAATGATGCTAGGAATGCTAGGGTATACTGTGAAATGGGAAATATCAGTTTCATTTTGGGCGTTGGATTAATCTTAGAGCGAGATGGCAGAGCAGTAGATATTTATAACAGTAGCTATTCTGTTTCCGACACTTCGGCTTCCTATTATATAGTAAGTAACGATTGGTGCATATCCTCCATTTGGAGGGTATGTCGTATGTGTTTGCTCGTGTTCTGTGGGAAGCTCGTTCGAGATGACATTGATGCATTCTAAATATTTGATAAGATACCCTGAATCACAGGAATCTTGATCTATGGAAGGGAGTATTGACTCGGAGAATGGGGGAGGCTATCTCGGCTGGATGAATTATTTGGGCTCAGATTCGCCAAAATCGACAGTTGCGGTTTTCTCGGGAGGATTGGATTCGACGGTGTTGCTGTATGCGATGCTTAAGCAAGGAATTGATGTGCGCGGAGCCATTACGATGAATTACGGGCAGAAGCACTCGAAGGAGATCGAGCAGGCGGCTTTGATCTGCGAGAAAGCGGGGGTGCAGCACCAGGTGGCGGATTTGCGGTCGATCGCGAGTTTGTTTGGTGGGAGCAGCTTGATCACTGGAAATGAGGCAATCCCGGAAGGGCATTACGAGGAGGACAATATGAAGTCTACCGTAGTGCCGAATCGGAATATGATTTTGATCTCTGTGGCGGCAGCATGGGCGATTTCTAAGGAGGCGGAGACGATCGCCTATGCGGCACATAGTGGGGACCATGCGGTTTATCCTGATTGTAGAGAAGCGTTTGCTCAGGCTTTGGATAATGCGGTTCAGTTGTGTGATTGGCATCCGCTGCACTTGTTTCGCCCCTTGGTATCGATCAGTAAGGCTGATATTGTGACTCTCGGGGTAACGGTCGGGGCTCCGATGGAGTTGTCTTGGTCCTGCTATAAGGGTGGAGCCCTGCACTGTGGCTGCTGTGGTACCTGTATTGAGCGTCGCGAGGCGTTTTACTTGGCCAAGGTCGAGGATCCGACGGTTTACGAGGAGACGGCTCCTGACCTGGACTTGTTGGTGCGTAAGGGGTGGAAATTGGGGTAGAGAGTCGCGATTTGTGAGCTGTTTGGAGGTCGTTCCTTACCTTTTATGGAGGAAGGCTCGACTCGGAATAGAATTTTTGATTCTCAGTTATAGCTTCAGAATCTCGAAAGTGAACTTTTGGAGGCTGTTTTAGACGAATTTGATCATGTACACCTGCAAGAAAACATACGCTGACATACCATTTGCTCACCGCCAGCATGCTCACGATGGGCATTGTGCGTTTATCCATGGCCACAATTGGAGCTTCACCTTCACGTTTGGCTGCAAGGAATTGGATGAGACGGGGTTCGTGGTTGATTTCGGGAAATTGAAGCAGATCAAAGATTGGATTGAGGATAACCTCGATCACGCCTGTCTGTTTAATGAGGACGATCCCTTGTTGCCTGAGTTCTTGAAGATGAATGATGTGTTGGGGTGTACAGTTTTTAAATCCTATGTGATCGATTCTTGTTCGAGTGAAGGACTAGCGAAGCATTTGTACGAAATTATGAATACGCTTATTGGTGAAATGAGCAAGGGACGTGCGTTTGTTGTCTCGGTCGAGGTGGTCGAGGATCAGAAGAATAGCGCGACTTATATGCCCGATTGATAGCGAATGGCTGGTTATCCCATACACGAAGTTTTTCATTCCTGGCAAGGGGAGGGAGTCCATATGGGGCGTTCCGCATTTTTTATCCGCTTGTTTGGTTGTCCGGTGCATTGTCCGTGGTGTGACTCGGCGGGGACGTGGCACGCCGACTATAAACCAGAGCATGTGGTTCGCGAGAGTGCTGAAGAGCTTGCTACTAAGGCCCAGGAGTCTGGGGCGGAGTTTGTTGTGTTAACTGGGGGCGAACCGACGGTGCATGATTTGAATGAATTGGTGGATGCTCTTCATCAACGAGACATTCCGGTTCATTTGGAAACGTGTGGAGCGTTTGAGATAAAGGGGAAGGTTGATTGGATTACCTTGAGTCCGAAGTGGCAGGCTTTGCCTTTGAAAGAGAATTTGGCGATGGCATCGGAGATGAAGATTATCGTTGAGTCCTCTACGAGTATAGAAGACTGGATACGGGGAATTGGACCTATGGATTCAGAGACTCCTGTTTGGTTACATCCAGAGTGGTCGCAGCGTTCAAGCGAAGCGGTATTGTCATCAATCACCGAAAAGGTGAAGACGTCGGGCAAGCCGTATCGAGCAGGTATTCAGTCTCATAAATTTTATAAAGCGGATCTTCTTGATCCTAATTCACGTGATGCCGCTCCATTGGGGGGCGATCCTGAATTGGGGTATTGATTTTTTAAAACCGCGAATGAGTGCAAATTGATGCGAATCTTGTTGGATATGTTTAGGATGATTTCGATCTTTGTTGCATCATGAAGTTTACGCATATTGGCATTAGCAACTATCGAAATATCGAGTTTACTCGTTTGGATATTGATGCGTCCCGGGTGTTCTTCTTGGGGAAGAACGGGCAGGGGAAGACGAACCTTTTAGAGGCGATCGGCTATTGTACAGCCTTACGAGCATTTCGAGCTCGGGAGAATGAAATTATCATTGGGCCGAAGGAGTTGTATACAGAAATCGTTTACGAGGGGATTGTTGGCGATGGCGACGTGATTCAAGCACGAGCTCGTATTAAGCGAAAGGGTAAGGAGGTATGGCTGGATGGAGATCCGGTGAAGCGGGCGTCTGAGTTTGTGGGGCGCCTTCCCACGGTGGTGCTTTCTTCTGAGGATTTAAATATCGCTCGTGGGTCGCCTAGTTTACGTCGGCGTTATATCGATGCCTTTCTGTGTGGGATAGATCGGGAGTATTATTCGAGTCTGCAACGTTATCAAAAGGCACTGCAGGAGCGAAATGCGTTGTTGAAGTCGAACCCGAAAGACAATCTCTTGAATGTCTTCGAAACAGAACTGACGAAGCCAGCCGTGTCGATTATCAGAAAGCGCCGAGAGGCCTTGCTTGATCTGAATGAGCGGGCTCAGTCGTTTTATGAGCAGCTTTCCGGTGGCAGTGAGGCGATTGAAATTTTGTATTCACCGAATTGTGCGATTGAGGAGGAGGCTGACTATGCGGACGTAATCAAGCGGTCGCGTAAGCGAGATATGATCCTCCAGTCGACTGGGAAGGGGCCCCATCGCGATGATTTTCAGTTTATGATCAATGGGCGGCTGGCAGCCGATTATGCATCGGATGGTCAGTTGCGTTCGATCATCTTGGCCTTGGCCTTTGGGATTATCGAAACGTGGCGTAAGACGATTGGAGAGAATCCAGTAGTCCTCGCGGACGATATTCTGGGTGAGCTTGATCCCGAGAGGCGGGAGCGTTTTTGGAAGGCTATGGACCCTGAATTGCAGGTATTCGCTACGGGGACGGAGTTACCGAGCAATGCGGATGAGTGGCTTATTTACGAGGTCGAAGCAGGAAAGTTTTTAAAGAGCGGGGAGTGATTGGACTGTTGGGTGTTTTGAAGCACGCGACTTTGATTTCTGAGAGACGAAGGGCACCTCTGAGGTTTTTATTTGGGTTATGCTTCTTTTTGAAACCTCGAATTAACGCGGGTTTTGATTGGAGAGGCGACTGAGATCTAGTCGATTGGCTTAAAATTTGGATAAAATGACCGGAATTGAGCACTTTTGTAAAAAAGAGAAAACTGATCATTGACATCGGGTGTCTGGACCTTATCCGTTCCTTCTTTCGATCGCTGGAGAGATGGCAGAGTGGTCGAATGCGGCGGTCTTGAAAACCGTTGTACCGTAAGGTACCGGGGGTTCGAATCCCTCTCTCTCCGCCACGAAATCAAGGACTTACAACACGGTCCCTGATTTAATTAGCGAATCCGCCCGTTTGTCTTCCGAAAGGAAGCGCGGGCGGAAGCCGTTTAGAAGGTATGGTTCCTTCTCTCTTCGGACGATCCGAAATCGATCAGGGACGACATCGTATGAGGTGTCTGGCACTCTGAGTGGCAAGCAGATCAGGAAACGGTTTCGAGACCTTGACAAAGCTGAGGCCGAACGGGCTGAGCTCGAACGACAACGCATCGAATCCGAATCATCGCTTAAGACGGTGGCCACCACACTGTCGCATGATCAATGCTTGGAAGCACAGGCGGCATTTCGACTACTGCAGGGTCTTTCCCAACTCGCCCGCGACGGGACTTCGAGAAAAGATTTGCTCGAAATCGCGGACCTTGGGGTAGGGAGCTGTTTTGTTGGAAAGTGAAGAGGGGTCGACGGTAGGGACGAGACTTGATTTTGGAGGCTCGGTTTCACTTACCGCTTGGCATTCCTTGGAAGCTCTGATTTTTAGCTGCGATGGATTATCGTACTAAAGCAGAATATTTTGTTCGTGGAATCACTGGCGGCTTCGTTGAAGCGACTGAGGTTGTTAATTGGGCAGATCAAGTCATTATCGAAGCGGCAGACATGGAAGATTGGATGCTCGATATTTCTTCATGTGGACCGGATGACCGAATGGCTGTCTTGAGTCACCTGAATACGGTTAAGGGAACGATTGATGAAGTTGCCCTTGCTGAGATGCTCGAAGGCAAAGTGTAATTATTTTTAGACTCCGCATCCTCTGTCGCTTTTTAAGCGATGGTGGGCTGTGTGGCGGGACGCAGGTCGGTTGATGTTGAACAGGGCACCCTTAATGAACGAAGGGAGCTCTTGCGATTCATTTAGCAATGGACAGTAGTAAGTCGGACATGCATTAACGCGTTTTAACAAACCAAATACTGAATGAATAAATTCCTACCAGGTGCAGCTTCAAAGAGCTCACCATCCCCCGAGCTTCAAGAAAAAATTAAGTCCAAAAAGGACGAATTGAAAGCATTGAAGACGGCCTCGAAAACGGGCACTGCAGCTGAAAAACGAGACGTTTTTGCTAAAATCAAAGCCGTTAATAAGGAACTGAAGGTTATTTCCCCAAAGCGGGGAACGTGGTAAACCAAGGCCGAGCCCTATTGGGGCACGTTTGCTGGTGGATTACAGATTTGATCCGGAGCAAGTCAGGTTTCTTGACTGTTTGAGGCTTTTAGGAGGCGAAGGGGAGCAATGTTTCTTGCTCTCAATTTCACTCTAAATTGTGTCATCGGAGTAGAATTTGTCCTGTGCCAGTAAGTTTAGGAGGTGTATCGCGAGTCCGAGATCTGCGAATGTTTCGGCCGTCGTTTCGTCGGCGATTCCGGACTCCACTCGCTTTTGAGTACGGCGGAATCGATCGCCCAAGGAGCGGTCTTCGTCGGTGTCGCCTAGTTTACGCAGGAGACGGCGTACTTTGTTCGCTTTTCGCTGGGCCTGTTTTACTAAACGCAAGGCTTCGTCAAATGTGATTCGGCTGCCTTGGGCACCTTTGAATACCCCGCACTCGAAGGTGCGACATTGTACTGGCCGGTCCTTGTAGACCTTGCACGAGCGATCTGAGCACAAGGCGGAACATGGCTGACGAAAGAAGGAGATTGGTACACGGGCCCGTGAGCGTTTAACCGGTAGTCCGAGCGCTTTCACTTTCGTGGCGTCGTCGTTTGGTCCGAGTTGGACGTTGTCAAAAAGAGTGCCGTCGCAGCACATCCCACAAGCGAGGCAAAGTTGTTCACCGGAATTCATACCACAGCAATCGACTGAAGTGAGCCGAAGTGCAATCCAAGGTTTTAAATGATCATGGCCAATGAAAATGAAAAATTGGTAATCGAGTCATTTTACCGAATTTCCCCGATGAGCACGTTGGTGAGAAGAAATCGTTTGCTCTGGGTTGAATAACCAAGAATTGAAGGGGAGGTGAGAAGATGGCGATTCCTTCTAGCCAGAAACAAAGATGCGAGCAAAACTCGCTTCATCATCTGCATCCAATATTTCACTGTTCAAACGGAAGATTTTATATTTCACACCATCAATCTCCTCAGTAGTGGTTTCGGCTTCAATTGGTGTCCAATTAATGAAGTCCGAACTGACTTCGATACCCGTTTTAAAATTGCTCAAAGAATCATCGTATACGAACTTTACGTACAAATACCTTTGCCCATTCTCTACACGTTCTACCAAGCGTATGTTGGACTCGGCCTTGAACGGATCGTTGCCTAGAAAGAACTCAAGTTCATTGTCTTTGCCGTCTCTGTCAGGATCGCCATCCGGCTTGAATGATGGAGATTCTTTTTGTTTAACCGCCAGCCACTTCAGAAAGTCAGCTTGTCTATAGATCTTCAATTTCGAAATTGAGAATGTGGCGGATTTGAAAATAATGGCATTGTATCCTGGATGTTGACTACGACTATCTGTCGTAAACTCGAAACGCACAACGTGCGATCCTTCGCCCACAAAAGTATCTGATTCCGTAGGATTTCCATCGATCAGTAAATGCCCGTCTCCCAGGCTCGATTTTATTTGATACGAAATATAAAAAGGCCCTTCTATTGCAGTGGAAAACCAGGACAGCTCACTGAATACGTAGGATTTTACGAATACTTTGCGATCGACTTCGATAGGAATCCAGTCGTTTACGCCGTCCGTCTCCCAGGTGAAGTCGGCTAATTTTAAGGCACTATTGATATTCCCATTTGAATACAGGTAAGCGACCTCGCTTATGGTTCTTCCGAATTCATTTTCTACTATAGCATAGTAGAGAGCACCATCATTGTCATCAGCGTTTTCTATGACAAGCGTGGTCTCTGTTTCTGAAGGTATGGGGATATCGTTTCGACGCCATTGGATAGAAAGTCCCTTCTGTTCTCCAATGCCAACACTTAGGACAGCTCGCTCACCTTCAACGAAGCGATGGTGCTCAGGCTGCGTCGTGATGATCGGCTTTCTACTAATGATCCCATTATACACTCCTTGCCCGTTTCGTGCTTCTATTCGGAGCTCGTGCTCTTCGCTATCGGGAACTTCTGCCTCGCCCACATATTCAATCCGAAGTGGAATAGGCGACCCCTGGATTTGTACTACTTTTCCATCAATCGTTACGATCGGTCTGCCTGAAAAGTTCACTTTAAAGGGACCTCGAAGTTTCGCTGTTACTACAGCAGTTTCTCCTTCTCTTGAGTACATTTGCTTGCGATCCGCAGAAATTTCCCACGTATCGCCCTCTGCCTGCCAGGAGATCCCTTCTGTTTTCCAAAGGAAATTAAAATCCTCGTTGGTGGGGACTATTTCAGCCGCACGAGGCAACTGCTCATCTTTTCCCTTTGTTTCCAGAGGGTTGGTCGCAACAAGGAGCGACAAACAGGCAAATGCAAGACGCACCAAAAGCCTATTGTAGATCTTAGATTCCATGGTTCCTCAAAATGCAGATGAGCAGAAGGATATCGAGGGTTTAATAAATGTAATCAGGTTCGTTGTCACCGACAATACTGATTCAGGTGCATTCGTTTTTCTTCCAGATAGTAAGTCCTCTGCACTCGTCTTTACTCCCGAACCTGGGATTTACACTGTGGTTCTTGAGGATAAGGATGAAGCGGGCGAGGTTGCTCTAATCGAAGTATACAAAGTTCCTACCAAAGTGGACGAGGGCGAGTAGGTCGCCCTAAGCAGAACTTAACTTTTAGTATAGACCGAACTTTCGCTGGGAGTTCGGTCTTTTTTTTGATTCATCATTGAAGACGGTGGGTGCTGGAAGAGTCCCATAAGTTGTTAAAATAAAGAGGTGGTTTCCCTCCTTTGCAGCC
>CAWVWU010000056.1:0-19146 GCA_963933925.1 uncultured Puniceicoccaceae bacterium | reverse complement strand
CGTATCCAAGTTTTAGCTCAGTGGGAGTCCCTGCTCGTGCCGGACCATTATCGGAACTAAAAACAACAAGTGTATTATCGGTAACCCCTAGTCTGTCTAAGGTATCGAGTACTTCACCAATTCTATCATCAGCGTGCGACAAGACCGATGCATAAATCCGATCGGTTTCATCCTCCAGGTGACGAAAACGCCACTCATACTTTGGAACAGTATGAAAAGGTGTATGCGGTTCATGAATCCATAGATTGATAAAGAATGGTTTCCCTTCTTCTATCGATTTTTCGATAAATGCATTAGCGTGCATCGAGTCCTCATGAACCGGCATTTGCTCGCCCGAACAATTAAAGGCTCCGTACTCATCATACCCATACGATGCTGGAGTTGGCGAATCGGGAATCATATTATTTGATATATGCCACTTACCGAAGTGAGCAGTCGCATATCCAGCACTTTGCAAGAATCGAGGAAGCGTCGGAGCATTCACATCTAACCAATCTGGCATTCCGCGACTCTCATTACTCGGGACCCAAGCAAAATGCCCATCGATACTATACCGAGCTGGAAACTGGCCAGTCATCACCGCAGTCCGGCTTGGAGAACAAACCCCACTCGCCACCGTAAACCGTTCGAAGTCTGTCCCCTCCTTAGCCAAACGATCAATATTCGGAGTCTTCACATAGGGATGACCATGACAGCTCAAATCTCCCCATCCCCAATCATCCCCGAAGATAAACACGATATTGGGCTTCTCCGCAAAAACGGATTGAACTAAGGCAGTCACGCTCAATGCAGCCACAAGACATACTTTCTTTATATTCAAATTCATAAGGCAAAAAAATTACTTACATCTATCATTATCCAAAACGATCGACCTATTCTGCAGGTCTAATCGTCATCATGCTCAAACTAGAGCTCTCAGGGCTTCCATCAATCAACGAAACGCTTAACTCATGCTTTCCTGCACTCTCAAAGGTAAGCATGCCCATAGGGAACGTGTGATAAACATGCGAGGCGTTTTGATTATTCTGCAATACCGCTCCCTCACTCGACTCAATTCTCCACGTAAGCCGCTCGGCACCCTTATAAGTCAAATCGATATAATAATCGCCAGGCTCCAAAACATCGACTGTCCAAACTGCTTTCCCCTCCGACTCCCAATTAGACACTTGGTTCATGTGCTTCCACTCGCCAAACTTCTCCATCCAACGAATTTCACCCTTCTCAGCCTGAGAAACTGTGGAAAATTCGACCATCAGTCTCGATTCCATATTTGGATACACAGCTAATGTCTGGTCTACCGACACCGCACCCTTCAGCTCAACACACACGACATTCGCCAAGCCCTCAGGCTTGCGATTAGGCAAAAGGATTTCAGTCCACTCCCCAACACGCGACCACTTAACAGATCGCTTTTTCCCATTCACCAACAGTTTAGCGGATTCGATCTCCGTTTCTAGACCAGGCAAAAGCAAACGACCATCTTCCGGCCAATCAAAAACCACAAGATTCAAATCGTTCCCTTGTGTCGTCACATCTCCCCATGGAAGAGAACGTCCCCAAGGCGACGAACCAGCCGAGTACACCACTTCCGGGTTTTCCTCAATCCACTTACCAGACTCTTCCAAATACTGTACAGCCTTCTCAGGAACTCGACCTCGGCCATCTGGACCGACATTCAAAAGATAGGTCCCCCCACGAGCTACTGTCGAAACGACCCGATACAAGATTTCACGCCCATCTTTCCAGTTACTGTCATACCACGCATAGGCCCAAGAATCATTAGTCGTATCGCACGACTCCCAAAGGCCCTCTGCATTACGTACCGGAACATCCATATCTCCCTTACTCGCATAGTCGCCCATCCCATGGCCAATGCGGCTACACAACAACGCATTCGGCTGTACCTCAGCGACATATTCGGCCAACTCAACCGCATACTTCTTTGGAATGTTTCCTGGGGTATCAAACCAGATGTAATCGAGATCTCCATACTGAGTACAAATTTCCTTCACCTGAGGAAAACACTTTTCGATATAGTACTTATCGAAACTCGCTTCACTTCCGTCCTCATTCACCTTCGGGCCACCTGATCCCCCTGGCGATGTCCAATCCTGGTTGTGGGAATAATAGAAACCAAATCCCAAATCAAATTCCTCACAGGCTGTCGCTAATTCCTTCATTGGGTCACGAGCAAACGGTGTCGCATCTACGATATTGAACGGATGCTCAGACTTAAACATCGCAAAACCCTCGTGGTGTTTGGAGGTGATGATGATCCACTTCATCCCAGCTGCCTTGGCAACACGAGCAATCTCCCGTGCATCAAAATCCACAGGATTAAATTCCTTAGCGATCTCCATATATTCCTCAGAGGGAATACCCGCCACGCGTGGGTTCATAATCCATTCACCTATCCCGTAATAAGTCTTGTCGTTCCACTTTCCGGCCAAATTCGAGTACAATCCCCAGTGGATAAACATTCCGTAGTTTCCGTCCCGGAAGAGAGCCACTCGTTCACTCGACTCAATCGAAGCCTTTGCTGTGGAGTCACCCCACATTTCATCCATGTTCTTTTCCTTCGCATAAGACTGCAACGCAATCGTTGCACCGGCCAATAAACTCAAAATCTTTCCTACTTTCATCAACTAAACTTTTCCCTTAACCAAACCTCCTAGCCGATATTGATGGGGACTTCGAATAAGTACCCATAGGGCTCAACATCATAATTGCCTAAGAGAAGCCTCAGTATCATATAGCAATCTGCATGCCCTGCATATCCCACATTTGTAGGGTATTGATACATTATTCTCGGTTTTTTCTAAAAAGCCCTGCTCCCATCAAAAAAGCATGGAGAACTCTACCAAATTATGGAGCCTAAGTCCGTCGAAGTTGTTCAGTTTTGATGGCTGGTGCGACACTCTGAACCATATCTTCAAACGATCTAATAGCCCTTCTTAGATCCTTATTATGTAAAATAACACAATTACTACGTATAGATCTCCTAGTAAACGACTTGCCAAACGACCTACAACACTTGACCTCTCATTAAAATTAATTTTCAATAGTAACCCTTAACCACCCCTCATGGAAGCCCCCTGCATCCTCTAACCTATTGATGAGAAATAAAACGATTGGTGTCGTAAGCTCTTGGTCCGGGCTTTCAACCAGCATTTTTGAGACTGCTAAAATTGAAGGCTATTCAGTTCTATTTCACGTTCTGGAACTAGACGTGATAGAAAGCTTCAGAGATTTTGAAAATGAAGACCTCGACGCCTATATATTCATAAGCACCACCCCCGACACGATACGGATAGCAGAGCGCCTATACCAAGAGGGGAAAGCAGTCATCGTCCTACTAAGAGAGAGTGAGATTTGCCCAGTCCTCACCGTCGATACTCAACGCGCAAGTACTGAAGCAGTCGACTATCTCGTACAACTTGGCCACAAAGATATTCTATTCGTAACTGCCACCGAAAACGAACAAGGCAGATTACGCCTAAAGGGGTACCTCGATGGATTAGAAAAAAATGGAATACCACGGAATGACGAGCTAATCATTGATTGCGTCAGTTTTGGAGCCACTCGAACGAGTGAAATGGTATCAAAATGGATCGCCAATAAAAAACCCGCAACAGCGGTTTTATTCTCCAACCGTTCTCAAGCAGTGGACGGAATATCCGTATTCTTCGCCAACAATTTTAAGATCCCCGAAGATATTGCAGTCGTCACGATTGATGAACCCACAGTCGGACCCGAGTGGATCAAGACAATCAGTTGCTGGAGACTACCCATGAAAGAAATTGGGAAGATTGCAGTCGAATCGATCACTCAACAATTAGAAGGCACAAACGTTCGCCCTACTAACCAGAACCTTAACTGCCAACGATTAATTCGCGAATCTTGCGGCGGTCGTCAAGACCACCTCAGATCCTCACTCAAAGGGAAGAACATCATACTATCACCCTTTCCAGAAGGGATTCCGCTCGACTTAAAAAAGGATGTCACATCCATCGACGAAGCGATTGTAAATGCACTCAAGAATCCAAGCACACTATCAGATTCAATTCTACGTGAGTTCAACAATTTGGAAAAAATGGGCATGGAAATCAGCGAAGGACTTAAGATCCTAACCCGCTGCCAAGAATACTGTTTAAAAACAGCTCGCGACAACGATAGAGCCGCCTACTCCCAATCCTTCCATGCGGCCTTCCAGGCACATGCTCATTGGTTAAGCACAGCCTACTACCGCACAGACAAAGAAAGAGAAGGCCTCACTCGCGCAGACCTCTTCTACCCTCAAAACCTTTCAAAGGATGATAAACCCAACGCTCTTATTGATGGGCTCAAACAACACCTCATAGCACGCGGATCCACGAGATTTATAATGCAATTGAGAAGCTGGGATAAGCAAACCTACACCATCTACGAATGGAATAAGACATATCCATTGGAATCCAGCAATGTCATCCAAGAAACCGAAGGAAAAACAATGTCACCAGGGCAAGCATTCTTAGAACTAAGAGGCCAACAAGACTGCGGACTATTCAATCTATCCGACGATTCTCCACTCACTGACTGGCTTATCGTTTCCATTCCTCCTAACCAATTCTCAGCGATTAGAGAAATGGCCCTTCAGTACGCCAGTGGAATACATGCACTAAAACTCTTCACGCGAGAAAGGCATAGAAACATCGAACTCCAAACTGCTCTAGAAGAAGCAGGACGCGAACGAAAGCATTCAGAGGAGGCACGCTACAACGCAGAAAAAGCAACTCATACCAAGGAAAACTTCCTCGCAAACATGAGTCACGAAATGCGAACTCCCATGAACGGAGTAATTGGACTCACCTACATCCTTCTCGAATCCCAACTCAATACATTCCAACGCGATCGCCTCAATATGGTAAAAGATGCCGCGGCCGATTTGATGACGACCATCAATAACGTCCTCGATTTCTCCAAACTCGAAGCGGGCAAGCTCATCTTGGAATCAATTCAATTCGACCTATGGGAAGAACTCGGCAGTATCCTTCTGGATCATCACCAAGTTGCTGAGGAAAACGGCCTTCTCTTCTTTTGCCGCATCGATCCACAAATTCCACACCAGCTCAACGGCGACCCCGAACGACTGAGACAAGTCCTTAAAAATTTGCTAAGCAATGCGTTTAAGTCGACTGAACAAGGATATATCTACCTGAACATTCACCTAGAAAGTAAAAAAGACAATGCCGTCGAACTAAAGTTCGCTCTCGAGGATACCGGTGCTGGGATGAGCGAAGATCAAATTGAAAAGGTATTCGAACAATTCGAAAGTCATCCTCTGGTCTCAGACCAACCGAATTCCAGTGGACTAGAGCTCAACATATCCAGAAAAATCGTTCATCAAATGAACGGAAATATGTGGATACAAAGCATGGAGAGTGTTGGAACTATATTCTTTTTCACAGCATCCTTCGCGACTCAATCAAACGCAACATACCAAGACCTCGCATCTCAAAACGATTTCTTCGCAAACTCCAGAATTCTAATCCTAGACCGAAACGGGATAAGTCGAAACATTTACAAAGAATCCATAGCACTCTTCGGAGGTACAATTCTCGCAGCGAGAAGCCGAAATGAAACAATAGAAATCCTACAGGACGAGAATCAACCTGCCTTTGACTACTGCATTTATGATACAAAAAAAGTCAGAGAAGAAGACCTCGTCTTCATCGAGAAGCTAGCCAGTCAAAATAATTTAAAAAAATCTCTTTTGATGATAATCCCTCAAAAGACACCAGACATCATCTACCAAAGACTTAGCAGAATCCCTTCCGTTCACTGTCTGACAAAACCAGTATTCACAGGGGATCTCCACGAAAAGCTAACCGCTGCCCTAAAATCAAAAATAATTCCAGTCATCCATGACAAACGAAAGCGTGCTAGTGGTCTAAAGATACTAATTGCGGAGGATAATGCCGTGAACATCGAAGTAGTACGTTCGTTACTAATTCCTCGAGGGCACAAAATAACTCTAGCAATGACCGGAGACCACGCCATCACCCTCTTCAAACTATCGCAATTCGATCTCGTCCTGATGGATATCAACATGCCGGGACTTAACGGATACGAAACAGCACAAACAATCAGGACGTTCGAAGCCCCATCTGGTCTCCGCACTCGAATTCTCGCAATGACTGCCCACAACTCTACAGAGACCAAAAATCGCTGTTTAGAGGCCGGCATGGATGGTTTCGTCCTTAAACCTGTTCAAAAAGAGCTTTTCATCGACTCTGTTGAAATAGGAGAAAGTGCCGAATTCAACATTCTCCCCGGCCGATCTGACCAATCAATCGACTCTCCCGTCGACAAGAAAAGCCTCCTAACCCACGTAGGCCACGACATCGATTTTCTTAAGCGCATGCATGCAGCACTCATAAAATCGATCAACAAGAACGAAGAAGCCCTACACAAGGCAATCGCAGAACAAAACTGGGATACGGTCGCCGATCTCGCCCATAGTTTCAGGAGTACATTAGGAGCTTTCGGCGATGAAATTGGACATAAAACATCCACCGAACTTGAAAACCAATCCCATAGCGGAAACCAATCACTCATCCATTCACTAGCAACCGACGTATCCAACCAACTCCATACACTCGAAAGACTCGTTGAAAGAATTCTAGAGGAAGAAGTACACCGCGACTAATAATGAAACGCTTCCTTCCATCATTTGGTCCCTTCTCTCCTTCCAAGGCTAATCATAAAATCGGCGTCTTCTTCGGCTGGCGAGACCCCGCATACGGAGCATACCAAGCCGCCCGCCACTACAATGTCTCGCTCGTCTCATGTTTCGCCAGACAAGAATACTGCAAGTTGCCACAAGTATGGGAAGAAAACAAACTGGACGGCTATATTTTTGTCTGTCCAGATGAAGCAACCATAAAAATAGCTGAAAAACTTTATACTGAGGGAGCGGCTGTAAACCTCGTTTTAAGAAAGAACCAAACGGTACCTACGATTTCAGCGGACACTCAAGAAACTGTAAGCAAAATCGTCGACTACTTCGCCACACAAGGAAAACGAGACATTCTTTTCATTACAGGAACAGACAATCAAGAAGGAAGAACTCGCCTCCAAGGGTACCTAGATGGCTTGGCTCGCAACAACATCCCCTTCAACGAAGAACTCATCATCGACTTCGGTAAGTTCATGTCTGTCGACAACGACTTTAAGGCTAAAACAGTAAAGCAATTCTTTGAAAGGAAAATTCCCTTTTCCGCAACAATTCTTGGAGGTCGTTGGGCCATCCTCAGCGTCCTCAACGCCGCATCAGACTTTGGATACCGAATACCCGAAGACTTTGCTGCCTTCACCCTTGATGATCCTTGCGAATTCCCGGGAGTTAAAGAATGGTTCTCACATGCCCCACTCCCCGCCTACGAGATGGGCTGGGAAGCTGTAAAAAACATTTGCGATCAAATCGTCGCTCCCAAGGCAAAAGCGATACACCTAAATATTCCCTGTCAAATAATCATTCGATCCTCATGCGCAGGGAGAGGACATTTAGACACCAATACCCTAATCAAGGATTCCCCACCACTTGAAAAACTGAGAGACATCTTAACAACTGGTTTCCCCGACTATTTCAACACAGTCGCCAAAGACATCCCTGAACAAATTTGGCCAATAATCAAAGAATCATCCAAACCTGCAGAGGATCTTTTCGCTCTCGTTCAAAAAATTGAAAACCATGGAATTCCTTTCGACCAAGTCCCTTACATTTCCACCATCATCAAAGACTATGCGGCACAATGCCCAGGGATTAGTCCCGACAACGCAGAGATCACCTTCAATAAACTTTTCGGATACATTAGCAAAAGACTAACAGAATACAACAAACCAAAAGACTTCGAATTCCCCGGATTAACACGCATTGACCGCTTTTTCCCAAGAACACTCGGCAACTCAAACACCCTAAACGTCGCACTTGACGAGTTAAAAAGACAGCTCAGTAATCGAGGAACGAACAAGTTCCTCCTGATGCTCGACCCTCTTGACTTCTCCGAAGACAAAGGGTTCATCTGGGATAAGCCAAAATCAAAATCCGACACATCAGAAATAAAAGTCCTATCAGCAGAACACCTTCATCCACTTAGCGAATACATTTCGACAAAAAAAACAACCCAAGCACTCTTCTTCGACTTCAACTTGGAAGGCATTGGAAAACATTGGATCTACCTAGAACTCGATGGCGATGAATGCTTTCAATGCCTAGAACTCCTCTTTCAATTTGGGACAGGCTACCGAGCTTTCATGCTCTATGCTAACCAACAGAGGAACTCCAGAGAACTACAGCAAGCGAAACAAGCTGCGGATTTCTCAAAAGAACAAGCGGCAGAAGCTCTCCAGATTGCGCAAAGTGCACATGATGCAAAAAATAACTTTTTAGCCGGAATCAGTCACGAAATAAGAACTCCGATGAACAGCATTGTCGGCCTAACAGAACTTCTTCTAGAAACCGAATTCACTGAACAACAACAAAACCAATTGGGAATGGTGCAGAGCTCGGTTACCTCACTCCTAGCAATTATCGACGAAATCCTCAATTTTTCATCAATAGAATCGGGTCACATAAATATCGAATACAATGAATTCGACCTGAGAGAGCTCATCTCTGATCTCACGAAGAACATCGCTCTTCGAGCCGAAGAAAAAGGACTCGAACTCCTGTGCCGCATAAAAAGCACGATACCAAATTTAGTCACGGGTGACGCCAATCGAATTCGACAGATACTCTTGAACCTCGTTGGCAACGCTATAAAATTCACCGGCAAAGGACAGGTTCTTCTCCAACTCGGAATAGTTAAAAAGGATGGCGACAGTATTTGTATACAATTTACTGTCAAGGACACGGGGATCGGTATTCCAGTCCATCAACGCGACCATATTTTCGAATCCTTTGAACAAGCAGATACCTCTACCACAAGACGTTATGGTGGAACCGGACTCGGCCTAACAATTTGCAAAAAGCTAATAGAACAAATGGGAAGCACCCTTTCCATTGCTAGTACTGAAGGCAAAGGGAGCACATTCTCCTTCCCTCTTGAATTTAAATACACTCCGACGATCGAGCACAATCATGAAACATCACCTCCAAGCGACCTCGAAAATATGAAAATCCTCATCATAGAAAGTAACACCGAGAGCCAAGAAATATTACTAGAAATGTGTCACGAGTGGAAGATACAGGCTGACACCGCAGACAATGCCCTAATGGGATTCGGAAAGGTGATGAAAGCACACGTCGCCAAAGATCAATACGACCTTCTCTTAATCGACGCTCTCCTACCAGGAATTAATGGATACAGCTTGATCCAACAAATTCGTGAATCGCAAGCATTCAATGGACCTATATTGGTCATGATCCCCTCGTCAACCCCCTCAGATACCGTGGCCTCATACAGGGATCTCAACATTGCAGGAGTGGTAACGAAACCGATCGCTCTAAATGAACTCAAAATAGAAATTGAAAAATCGATTTCAAAAGTAAAACCGACCCTCCGTAAAAAACGCCGAGCCGCTGTTGTCGAAGAACCCTCCGACACTCCCCTTCAGATCCTGCTGGCGGAAGATAACGACGTTAATGTTGAAGTGGTCAAAGGTTACCTAGAAAAAAGAGGACACTTCATACATCATGTAGAAAACGGTCTCGATGCCACTAATGCATTTCGACAAAAGCACTTCGACCTCATCCTCATGGACATCCAAATGCCAAAAATGGACGGCCTCACTGCCACGCGACTCATTAGGGATATCGAAAAAGGTGAAAATTCGAAAATTCGAATTATCGCCATGACTGCACGTGCCATGAAATCAGACGAAGAAGAATGTCTCAACTCTGGCATGGATGCATATATCTCCAAACCTTTCAGCAAGAACGCCTTAATCAATGCGGTAGAAAAAGATATACAACATGCTTAACCCAAATCAAGATCAAGGCCCAGTCTCCTCAACGCCACAATAAATCATTTTTAACGATCAAAGAAGCCGCCAATAAAATCCGCGATTGACGCCGCTTCGCCTCCATAACACAAGTGGCCCCTTTTCGTCCTCTATTCCATAGGGAAAACGAGACTGACCGCTTGCCATGATCGCACTACAGAACATCACCCTCCAGTACGGAGAACGCTATCTTTATAAAGAAATCAATGCCACCATCGGTGCCCACGACCGAATCGGTCTGGTAGGCAGCAACGGAGCGGGCAAAAGTACTCTCCTAAAGGTCCTCTGCGGGATCGAAGAGTTCGATGGCGGAAAAGTCGACAAAGCGAACTATGTCACCTTCGGCTACCTCCCACAGGATGGTATCGAAATGCATGGCAAAACCCTTTTTAAGGAAACCGAAATGGCATTCGCAGATGTCCTCGGCCTCCAAGCCAAAATCGAAGAAGCGGAAGAACGCCTCGACGATATGGACACCACCTCTGACGAGTTTTACGAAACTCTAGAACTCATCGGTGCATGGGAACACAAACTCGAAGACCTCGACGCTGGAAAACTTCCCTCCCGCATCGAGTCCGTCCTCCTAGGTCTCGGATTCTCCAACACCGATATGGACCGCCAAACCGAGGAGTTCAGTGGTGGGTGGCAAATGCGCATCGCTCTCGCCAAGCTCCTCCTTGCGAATCCTTCCCTCCTCCTTCTCGATGAGCCTACCAATCACTTGGACATAACCTCCCAAAGGTGGCTAGAAGACTTCCTTCGCAACTATGAAGGCTCCTTGCTCATGATCTCTCACGATCGCTCATTCCTCGACGAAATCAGCTCGAGAACATTCGAGCTCTCTCTAGGAAACCTACACACTTATAGCGGCAACTACAGCGTCTACGAACGCCAAAGTGCAGAACGTAAGGAACTCCAAATCAAGGCATACAAGAGCCAACAAAAGGAAATCCAACAAGCCGAGCAATTCATCAATCGATTCAAGGCGAAAGCCTCCAAAGCAAAACAAGCTCAAAGTCGCGTCAAAGCATTGGATAAGATGGAGCGCATCGAAATCGACAAGGAAGAATCCAGCGTCAATTTCTCGTTCGCAGCTCCACCACGGAGTGCACAAACCGTTATCAAAATTAACGACCTTTCTAAATCCTACGGCGACCTCGATGTAATCAAAAACGCAAACATCCGCATCGAACGCGGCGACAAAATCGCGGTCGTCGGAGTCAATGGAGCCGGAAAAACAACTATCGCCAAGATCATAGCAGGCGTTGAACCCTTCCAGTCTGGCGAACGAGAGCTCGGAGCAAGCACCGAAATATCCTACTTCGGCCAGCACCAAGCCGACGAACTCGACAAAACCATGAACGTCCTTGAGACCATGGAAGAAGCGGCCGAAGGAAAAAACGCGACCAACATTCGCTCCATTCTCGGAACCTTCCTCTTCAAAGGCGACGACGTATTCAAAACGGTAAACGTCCTCTCAGGAGGAGAGCGTAACCGTCTCGCCCTCGCTAAGATGTTAGCACGTGCTGCGAATTTCCTCATTCTCGATGAGCCTACCAATCACTTGGACATCCGATCTCAGGATGCTCTCCAAAAAGCCCTCGGCGAATACACAGGAGCCTACTTGATCGTAACTCACAATCGTGCCTTCATCGACCCGATCGTCTCTAAGGTGCTCGAAGTTAGAAAAGACGGACTCGACCTCTTCCCGGGCAATGTAACCGACTATCTCGAACACCTTGATGTCGTAGCAAAGGCCGCAGGAACGAAATAGAAGCAAACAACACAGCTTAGCATGTCTCCCGATAAAACGATTAGCATCATTGGTAGTGGTAACGTAGGGACTCGGCTGGGCCATGCTCTCAAAGAATCAGGATACACAATTCTCGAAGTTCATAGTACGACTTTCGAGAATGCTTCACGCCTTGCCCAACAGCTCGACGCGACTCCAATAGCTGAACTCGAGAAACTCTCTCCCAGCGCAGACCTCTTTCTCATTAGCGTCAGCGATAGGGCATACGGCTCCATTGCCCATCGTTTTCCCCACAAGGACAAGCTCATTGCTCATACCTCAGGCAGTCTCTCCATCGACATTCTCCAATCCGCGAGCTCATCCTACGGAAGCCTCTACCCCCTGCAGACATTCTCCAAAGAGAAAACGGTCCAGATGGCAACGACGCCATTCCTAGTAAACGGAAAGTCACCAGAGGACACCGCAATTCTTGAAGAGATCGCCCACTCACTATCAGGCCAAGTCCATCGCGTCTCAGACGCTCAAAAAAAACAGCTTCACCTCGCTGCCGTCTTCGCCTGCAACTTCAGCAATCACATGCTCACGATTGCCAAAGACATCGCAAATCAACACGACATAGATTTCACCCTCCTCCACCCCCTGATTGGCGAAACTATAAACAAAGCCCTCTCCGGAGATCCCGCGACCTCACAAACGGGTCCTGCCTCAAGAAAAGACTACAACATTATCGAAGACCAACTCAAGAATCTGGACAACTCCCCAAACCTTCAAGAAATCTACCAGCTCGTTAGCGAAAATATTATTCGTCATCCATAAGCACCCAATAGAATCAAAACCTTGCAAGTCGAGGCAGAGCTTACATAGGTAACAATGGAATACCCTACAGAGAATGCTCACACACAATGACTTTTAAGCAAAAATTATCATCCACTCTCATAGTATCACTCTTTTCTCTCGGTAGCATATCCTTGCAGGCAAAGGACAAGGATACTCGATCAGGCGTGATCTCCGTTCTATCCATAATGGAAGAGACCCACGATGGCGAAAACTCCTTGGGAAATAAGGTTATCCGTGGTGAAGCAACCGAGAAAGAGATGCACGAGCTAATTGCAGTCTATAAAGCACTCTACACTCTAGACCCACCACGTGGAAAAAGTAAGCCGTGGAAAAAGAAAATAGCAAAGATCGTCAAAACAGCGGCCCAATTACAAGAGGACGAAAATCTAACGGATACCACTCAACTGGCCAAGGTCATGGACTGCAAATCTTGCCACAAGGCCCATCAGCCTAAAGACAAGTTCAACGACGAGTAGTTAAACCTCCTAGCGATTGATGAGCCAAAAAATCGTCACCGCTTGAGTTACCGCAAGCACTCCCGCTGCGATCTTCCAAAACAGTGCCGGATTACGCTCGATAAACGGGAGCTCCTCCTTCGAAAGGAATTTGGGATTCGGATGCTCCAAATCGTATTCAAACTCCGTAAACGTGTCATAACGCGACTGAACGTTAATCTGTACACATTTCCTCAATGCTCCATCGAGCCAAATAGGAACCAGTGAATTGTGCTGCGGAGCCGGTACATATTTCAAAGCCGCAAAATCCCGCAACGTGGTACATTTTTCGTACGCATCACCATAAGGAAATTTGCCGGTCAACATCTCGTACAGCACAACTCCCACCGAAAACAAATCGGACTTACGCGACGCCTTACGATCAAGAAAATACTCTGGTGCACTATAGCTGAGAGTTCCCAAAGCCCTCTCTCTTAAGAAAGGCGTAGGAATCTCTTGTATACCCGCTACAAACGTTGACCCAAAATCGATGAGGACAGCACCACGCTTCTCATTCAAAATCACGTTACCGGGTTTCACGTCTTGGTGCAGCATCTCCAAACGATGCATCGCCCTCAAGCCCTGCAATATTTGTTTCCCGATCTCCACAACCTTGCGGACATCCGGCTTGCGATTCTCCACCATCCACTGCTCGAGAGTCGAGCCTTCGACGTACTCAAGCAGGGTATACAAAAAGCTTTGACCATACGCAGGCTTAACCGAGGTTGCCACACGATCGCTCTTCACCTTATGCCCAACCCAAGCCTCCATAATAAAGCGTTCAATATACGCATTATCATCTTCGAAATTAACCGATGGCGTCTTCATAACCAAGGTCTCGTTCGACTTCAAATCTTTGACTAAGTAAGTCTGACTCCGACTGGTCGCCTGTAATTCGGACAATACCTCATATCCATCCAATTTCATCCCCGGATACAATTCCGGAGGAAATGGCTTACGATGGAATTGATGATACAATTCCGCATTACTCGCCACACCAGTCGACTCAACCTCAACAATCGCCACACTACAATTATCATTGCTGCCGATCTCAAGAGCACGCTTCGAAATCTCCTCACTCAACCGATCAAGATTCTCTTCTTCAGCCCCCAGCAATCGAGCAATTTCACGATCTTCCATAAACCCGTGAATCCCATCAGTACTTAAAAGAAAACGATCCCCCTTTTCGATACCGACTTTTTTAAAGTCTATCTCGACCTTGGTATCCATCCCCATCGCCCGCGCAAGGCCAACCTTCCCCTTGCCAAACTGAACCGAGTGGTCTCGGGTCAACAAATCCAACCGCCCTGCCCTCAAACGATAAATACGCGAGTCACCGACATGAAATAAATACGCCGTTGTGGCCTTAAAAACCACAGCCGAGAAAGTAGTCACGTAACCACGACCATCACTACTGTATCCCTGACTTAAACTGAACAACCAACGATTAAGAGATTCCGCCACCTTCATAGCCGCCGACTGCGTCGTCCACGCCTCAGGTGCAGAATAATAATCATTCAAAAACCCTTTGACGCAAATTTCAGCAGCCTGCTTGCCTGCTTCCGCCGCACTCACCCCATCAGCGATAACGGCAACGACCCCTTTCGTCGTCAATTCCGGCTCTTCCGGAATACGAATACCAAGACAATCGTCATTAGATTCATTCTTTCCTGCCGTAGTATGGCAGCCCGCGTCAACGCGCAGTTTCGATATCAAATTCATAGGGGTAGAAGGGAGTTCACTGCCTTCTTGGACCATTTGCGGATCTACGTCAATTCCTCTCATTTCCCTCACTCGTCACAAAATACAATAGGGCAAGCGGGGATCCCCGTTTGCCCAAACTTCAAATAACTTTTTTCAACAAAGGCTACGATACCTCGATCATCTGAACCGTCCCATCCTCCATCACTTCTACCGTGTGCCCATCTGGCTCTTCCAAGAAAAGCGACGCGACGAAAGCCAATATCGACGACGCCCCAATCACCATAAAGAAGGTACTGGCATCGACGAAACTGTATATCGTCAAAAAGGTAACTGCTCCAACATTGCCATAAGCACCCACCATTCCAGCAATCTGTCCGGATAGACGGCGCTTAATCAACGGAACGAGAGCGAAAACGGCCCCTTCACCCGACTGAACGAAGAAGGAACAAACCATCGTCGCACCCACTCCTGCCCAAATTGGCCAGGTTCCAGAAACCTGCCCCATTAGCATATAACCCGCAGCCAAACCGCAGATGAATATCAACATCGTCTTACGGCGGCCAAAGTTGTCCGAGATCAACCCACCCAAGGGACGAGCGATCAAATTCATCAACGCGAAGCCTCCACCAAACAAACCAGCCATCGCCGGAGTCAACCCAAAGGTATCCATAAAGAAACCTGGAAGCATAGAAACCACCGCAAGCTCTGAACCAAATGTAACGAAATAATTGATATCCAAGATCGCTACTTGCTTAAATTTATAGCGCTGATGCTCTTCCACGCCATTCTTCAGCATGTCCTTGTTTACCTTATAAATTTGAGAAACCTGGAATACAAAGAGAGCCACAAGCCCACCATACAGCGCCTTGGCCGCCCCAGCTGACAAAAGACTCACTCCAGTTGGAGACAACTTCCAAACGAGCACTGCCAAACAAACGTACATCGGAAGTGTCATTCCCAAGAGGAAGTAGAAGTCACGCTTACTGGTAACTTCTAAGCCCCCATTCTTCTTTGGCTTAAAATAGGTCGCTCCCTTCGGAGTATTCCTCGCCTGAATAAAGAAGAAGATACCGTAGATAAAGGATAGCACCCCAGCCAACATAATAGAATAGCGCCAGCCATCTTCACCCCCAAAGAATAGAGCGATACTTGGCAACGTCCACGCAGCCGCAGCAGAACCGAAGTTACCCCAGCCCCCATAAATTCCTTCAGCCAGTCCAACTTGCTTCGCAGGAAACCACTCACCAATCATCCGGATTCCAATTACAAAACCCGCTCCAATGAAGCCCATAAACAAACGAGCCAAGGCTAACATTTCATACGAACTCGCATTCGCAAAAAAGAAACACAGCCCGCCCGCAACAAGAAGAAGCAAACTGAAAACATTACGTGGACCGTATTTGTCGACCAACATCCCGATGATGATTCGTGACGGAATCGTCAATGCCACATTAAGAATAAGCAAAGCCTTCCACTGTGCTTTCGACATCTCAAACGCTCCCATTATCGAATCTCGTAAAGGAGCGTGGCTAAACCACATTACGAAAGTCAGGAAAAACGCAAACCACGTAATATGTAATGTGAAGATCCGAGGATCGGATATTTTCGTTATATTGAGCTTATCTTGTGACATAGTAGTTATGAAAAAAATTGGTAGATTCCGGAGAATCTATGAACAACTTTAGCTACCACCGTGCCAACTCCTCGGATCGATCGAATTAATATCGCTACATTTTATAACAGTTAGTGTGAATTCTATTCATAAAACAAACAACCCTATATCACACAACAACTTAAGAAACACACCACATCAAAAAGAGCCACAAACGCACCCTCCTACACCCTTTCGAACGGACTAAACAAGACACAGAAAAACCAGAGCGCTGTGTTACAAATCGCTCAATAATCGAAGAGAATGTATAAAAAGTCACTTTTGAGCAAATACTCCAAAACGAGTGAAAAGATGACACGCCTTAAGCCTTACGGGCTTCTTTTTCATGTCCACAGTCATCGAGAAACTGCAAAAGACGACGGCGGTATTCATAAAATTTATCCGTCTCCAAGATTTCCTCCCGCTGCCGAGGACGCTCGAAATCAATCTCCATAATCTCACCGACCTTCGCACCGGGCCCATTGGTCATCATGCAAATGCGATCCGACATAAAGATAGCCTCATCCGGATCATGTGTAATGATCATGGTCGTAATCTTTTGACGATCCAAGATATCTAGAATCACGTCCTGAAGCTCCATTCGAGTCAACGAATCAAGACGACCAAACGGTTCATCGAGCAAGAGAACCTTGGGCTGCAATGCAATTGCCCGAGCGATCCCCACCCGCTGCTGCATTCCTCCGGACATTTCCCGAGGATACTTGTGCATAGAATCAGCAAGCCCGACAGCATGGAGAGAGTATTCCGTAATCTCCTTACGCTCCTTCTTGGATACATGCTTATAAGTCTGATCCACGCCCAAAGCCACATTCTGATAGGAAGTCAACCAAGGCAGTAAACACGGAGCCTGAAAAACAACCGCCCGATCAGGACCAGGGCCATCAATTTCCTTTCCTCCAAGAACGATACCTCCCTCTGAGATCTCATTAAGCCCCGCAACCATGGTCAAGACTGTCGATTTTCCACAACCCGAGTGACCGATCACCGAAATCACCTCCCCTTGCTTTATCGTCATATCAAACCCATCCACGACTCTAACGTCAGGACCGAATGGATTCGGATATGCTTTAACCAGTTGTGAGATTACAAGATGTTTATCAGCGTTCATCGTCTTCGTATTGGTAGACCTTTATTGGGCCGAGCGATTGCGTGCGCACTTCCGAATAATCTCGGGGCTGCACATCTGGCATGGTCAAATTAGAAACTGCTCGGGAAGCTTTCGCTTCCTTGTTCATCGATATTAAAAACTTCGAAATTTCCGTCCGCATTTCACGATAATCAGAATTTTCATTGATTGTCGTACGGTCACGAGGTCGGGGAAGATTCACCTCAAACGGTTTCACAAGCGTAGAAGGCGGTCCCAAAGAAAGAGGAACAATCCGATCCGCCATCAACAAGGCCTCGTCCACATCATTCGTTATCATCACAACGGTGCGTTTATCCTCTTCCCAGATTCTAATGATCTCGTCTTGGATATTCGCTCGAGTCAGAGCATCCAATGCACTCAATGGCTCATCAAGCAACAACACATCAGGCCTCATCGCCAAGGTACGAGCCAAGGACACACGTTGCCTCATTCCCCCCGAAAGCTCATCTGGTTTCTTTTCGCGTGCTGGAAGCAAGCTCACCATCTTTAGATAACGTACCACATGCTCTTCGATCTCCTTCTTAGAGTACTTCGGAAAAACTTGTTTTACTGCCAAGGCTATATTTTCGAATACACTCAACCAAGGTAACAACGAGTAGTTCTGAAACATGATCCCTCTATCGGGGCCTGGTTTCGTCACTTTTTTGCCGTCGAGATAAACGCCTCCCTTATCCGCAATCTCCAGACCACAGAGCAGAGACATTAAAGTACTCTTCCCACTTCCAGAAAATCCAATGATCGCCACGAACTCATTCTTCTCAACCGAAAGATTGATATTTTGTAAAATTTCAGTTCGGTTATCAGGAGTACCAAATCCGATACTCGCCTCTCTTATTTCCAAATATGACATAATCTTTTGTCTATTTGAATTAGAGTGAAGTGCCGCCGCCATCAAAGGAGACGAAACGTTGTAGGATAATCATCATGCGATCCAGAAGGAATCCAATGATACCCACTAAGAAACACGCATAGATGATATTCGCAAAAGAGAACGACGATCCATTCTGATACTCATCCCAAACGAATTTCCCAAGACCATCCGAAGACGACAAGGCCTCCGCAGCGATCAATACCATCCACCCCACACCGAGAGAAATCCTCAATCCAGCGAATACCAACGGAAGTGCCGAAGGGATAACGATCTTCCACAGGCGATCCCAGAATCCGAGCCTCAATACGCGAGCAACATTAATGTGATCCTGGTCAATGGAAGATACCCCCAGAGCCGTATTCACCAAAGCGGGCCACACTGCACACATCGCCACCGTACAAGCGGAGAAGATCAAAGCCGGGTTGATCCCTAAGTCGCCAATAAAGGGTAAACTGTTAAAAAACAAAAAGAAGGGATGCGACTCAGGATCCGGAAAAAATGCCCCCACAACAATCTGAAAAATCAACAACCACACAACTGGAGATACTGGCTTAAAAATCGAAATAATTGGCGTCAAACAGGCCATCGCAATTCGATTGAGTCCACATAAGATCCCGACCGGAATCGCAATCATAGCTGCTAATATAAACCCAACGAAAACCGTAAAGACACTTCGCTTGACCT
>CAWVWU010000055.1:0-20228 GCA_963933925.1 uncultured Puniceicoccaceae bacterium | reverse complement strand
CCCCAGCGACTGATGCGGTTGATCCTGAAGCAAAGGAACCAAAGGAAAGCTAAGTTCTTCGAATTGATTTTCAGACGGGCGATTCTTATGAGTCGCCCGTTTTTTTGTGTCTATCGACTTGGCGGTCTAGTGTGACCTAATGATCCGGCTGTCGTTGGGACCAATCTCTAGACGAAGCCGCAGAAAAACGTCCCATGGAAGCTCTCCGAGGTTGGTGGGCCACTCAATGGCGAGGCAATACGGGGCGACCATGAAGTCGTCTATCATGAGCTCTTCCACGATGTCGTCGCTCGGTTCTAGGCGATAGGCATCCATATGGATGAGGTTTCGATTCCCTTGATAGACTTGGTAGATGTTGAAGGTCGGACTTGTTACCGTCTCTTGAATTTCCCAGTTGGAGGCAAGCCCTTTGACGAAGGTCGTTTTGCCGGCTCCGAGGTCGCCCTCTAGGGTGATCACGGCCTCTGACGGCAATACCTCTGCTATTTCTGTCGCAAGTTGATTTGTTTCCTCGAGCGAATGTGCGGTTACGCCGTTTCTCAATCTATCTAAGATGCTCATAACCGTGCGGGAGTGCGTCGTTAGGTGCGTTGATGATGTGTAGGGAAGGGGATTTGAGGTCGGCTCGAGTAATGACTTTGCCAATGCATGTGAGAGGCGTGTCTATTTCCGCGGCCCATTTTTTTATGAAGTCTTGGGCTCTTTCCTTTGGCACGGTAAAGAGGAGTTCGAAATCCTCACCGTCGTTTAGGGCGTGATATTGCGGTGACTTTGACGATGTTTTTGAACTTTTAACGGCGTCCTGGCTTAGGGGGAGAGTGAGGGCATCAATTTCAATCGCTTGCTGAGATGACTTAAGCAGCTGAGGGGCGTCTTTCCCGATGCCATCGCTGACGTCTAGGCACGAGCTGGTGTATCCGTTTTTTGCTAACCATAGACCTTCTTTGACTCGTGGAGTAAAACGGTAGTGCTTCTGGTGAATGCTTCCTCCGAGCTCACCCGTTACGAAAAGAACATCATCCACATCTGCCCCTTTGCGTAAGAGTGGAGAGGCTCCAGTGGGTAGGGATCCAAGCATGCAAAGAGTCGCGGCCAAATGTTGGTCTGGAGCGCTTGCGAGGTCACCACCGATGATTTGCATCTCTAACACGAGGGCGCTTTGTGAGAGTCCTTGGTAGAACCTTTGAAGCCAGTCGATTCGGGTTTCTGAGGGGAGTGTGAGTGAAAGGATCGCTGAGGTGGGGGAGCAGCCCATTGCGGCGACGTCACTGGCATTTCGATTGAGGAGCTTGGCCCCGACATCCTCAGGTGAAACAGAATCGTCGAAGTGAACACCGTAGATCACCGGATCGACGGTGATTACTTGTTTCGTGCCATAGGAGACTTCGAGTAGGGCACAGTCATCACCGATGCCCATTGGGCTGGGCGGATTGGTATTTCCCAGCCAATTCCTAATCTCTTGGATTATTTGGCATTCCCCGAGAGAGGCTACTGATTTTTCCTTGTGGGTCGTGAAGGGGTTCATTTCTACACAAGCTCTTTGGAGTTGGTAATCGAAATGAATATCAAATTCATTAAGTTAAATGCAGCATGGAGAGTTATATTCGCAAATAGACTGCCTGTTTTATAATATACGAAGCACATTGCCAGTCCGAGGATCACCAAAGGGCCAAAGCTGTATACATTAAAATGAACCAAACCAAAGAGAATTGATGAGGCTATTGCGGCGTAAGGCATGCTAATTCTGGAATTTAGAAAGCGGAAAATTCCTCCTCTAAAAAGCAATTCTTCACCCAATGGAGCCCCGACAACAATTAATATATACATCAATGCCATTTCCAGCGGTGAGCCCCCATCGAGTAGCATTTGCACGGGTTCTTGGATTTCAAATGGAATATTGAGCCCCTGTAAAAGGAGTTTCCAGAGCGGGACGAAAGCGATCAGGACACAGTAGCAAACAACTAAGGAAGCGAGACCCACGCTTATTGCTTTCTTTATCGGGACTGGGTTATCGTTATTTTGGGTGGCCACCAATCGTGCGAAAAGGACAAACGCTAGAATCGATCCCAACTGCAAGCCATAGCCACCGAGTATCGTACTCAGAAGATCATCTGTGCTAAGGGCTTTTAGGGCGGGGATCCATTCGACTATTTTCAAGCCAAGGGTGGAGCAGATGAAGATTAGAACGAGTGCCATTGAGATGAAGAGCCCGAAATCAATCGTTGAGATTGTCCATGGCCCCAGTCGGGGTTCGGCTGAGCTCTCGGTGATTTCGTCTTTGTCTGTGGCGTTAGTCATTGTTTAAAGCGATGTGAGTAAAGAAGGCAGGGCAGGCAGGGCGAGGAGAAAAGGTTAAAATAGGTGAGCTTGGGTTATAGGGGTGTTTGGGGGAATCATTTTGCAGGTTCGCAACGTCTTGGGAACTTTTCGTATCGTTATCGTATCTCAAGAGTTTGAGTTGTTTCCGAATAATGGAGTAGGCTTGAATTTTTAGGACACGTAAGAATGGAAAATGAAACAAATTTTGAATCCGTCATATGGCTTCAGGGATGCCTGTGGATTCTCTATGCATTGGCCTATGGGTATTACTTTGGCTTTCTGGCCCGATCGCGTTCAAAGGACTCTAGTTATGATCGATTGCCAGGGTCTCCGGTGCGTTTAAGGGGGCGTGCTAAGTGGTGTTATCGCGTGGCGTTCTTTGTGGCTGTGGCCACATGTCTCGAAGCGATTCGAGGCAGTGTATTTACTAACATCGCTATTTTGATCGTGCCTTGTTTGTTTGGTTTGTGGGTCCTAAAGACGGTATGGATTGAGGCTTTTTGCTGTAAGGTTCCAGTTCATCGGCTGCCTTCGATACCTAAGATAAAGCAAGTTAAGAAATCGAAACCCGAATAAGGGTTAATGGCTTGGGCGAAGTGAGCACCTCTCGTGTGCAGTACTTGTCTTTAATGTGTCAATATGGCTCGACATCACAGAACTGAGAGCGGGGTCTTGTCGTATGTGTTAAACTATTTCAGTTTGAGATCTTCTTTCAAGTCCTTGCCTTTCAAGACCTTTTATTCTTTTATGCAGCATTTAACCAATGCATGCTCCGTATTAAGAGCATTCACCTTTTCTTGGCATGATTGCTGATAATGGGATGTCAGGAGAAGAATAGATATGCTAGATCCAGAAAAACTTACAGAGATGGCTCAAAAGGCCGTGCCAGAGGCCCAGGCCATAGCACGCCGCAACCAAAACAATGAAGTTGAGACCGTGCACCTTTTGCTTGCCCTAGTGGAGCAGGAGAAGGGGATTGTGGGAGCCGTCCTAGAGAAAATGGGAATGACTTCTAGTGCTCTTGGATTAGCCCTCGATCGCGAAATTCAAAAATATCCCAAAGTTTCCGGTAGCGTAGATAGTTCAAAAATCTACATAACCCAAAATCTGAACGAGGTGTTTTCAAAGGCAGAGGTCGAAGCTAAATCACTTGGAGATGAGTACATTAGCGTAGAGCACTTGTTTTTAGCGTTAGTCGATGTTGGGAAGCCTCAGTCATTGGCTGCTCTGTTTAAGAGCTTTGGTTTGAATCGTACAGGATTGCTCGATGCGTTAAAGCAAGTGAGGGGGAACCAACGCGTAACTTCTAAAAGTCCAGAGGCCTCTTTTCAAGCTTTGGAAAAATACGGCATTGATCTTGTCGATAGGGCACGTAGTGGGAAAATGGATCCTGTCATCGGTCGTGATGAAGAGATTCGCCGCGTTATTCGGATTTTGTCACGGAAGACTAAAAACAATCCGGTTTTAATCGGTGAACCAGGAGTCGGGAAGACCGCTATCGTAGAAGGCCTTGCTCAGCGCATCGTGAGAGGTGACGTGCCTGAAGGACTAAAGGATAAAACCGTTTTTTCATTAGACATGGGGTCTCTAATAGCTGGGGCCAAGTTTCGCGGAGAATTCGAAGAACGCTTAAAGGCAGTATTGACTGAGGTCAAAGCAAGCGAAGGACGAATCATTCTATTTATTGATGAATTGCATACCATTGTTGGTGCCGGAAAGGCCGACGGTGCAATGGACGCGGGTAATATGTTGAAGCCCATGCTTGCGAGAGGGGAGCTGCATTGTATTGGAGCGACAACTCTTCAAGAGCATCGAACCTATATAGAAAAAGATGCTGCCCTCGAAAGACGTTTTCAAACGGTATTAGTGGAACAACCAACGACGGAAGATGCTATATCGATATTGCGAGGACTGAAGGAACGTTTTGAAATTCATCATGGGGTTCGAATTCAGGACAATGCTTTGGTAGGTGCGGTTGTTTTGTCGCAACGCTACATTTCGGATCGATTCTTGCCTGATAAGGCGATTGATCTGATTGACGAAGCCTGTGCGGGTATTCGTACAGAAATGGATAGTATGCCGGCTGAGCTGGACGCTTTAACGCGGCGTATTATGCAATTGGAGATCGAAGAAGCCGCACTGGTTCTTGAGCGTGATGAGGCGTCGAAAAACCGCTTGGTTGATTTGCGGAAGGAACTCGCAAATCTAAAGGAAGCTCATTCTGCACAGCGGCAACAGTGGGAGAATGAGAAGAAATCCATTCACGGACTACAAAAGCTACGCGAAGAGATTGAAAACGTAAAAGAAGAGATCTCGCGAGCAGAACGTGATTACGATTTGAATAAGGCTGCGGAGTTAAAGCATGGTCGACTCCCTGAGCTGGAGGCTCAATTAAGCAACTCCGAATCTACCCAGAGCGAGCGCACGCTCGTTAAGGAAGAGGTGTCTCAGGAAGAGGTCGCTGATATCGTTTCGCGCTGGACTGGGGTTCCTGTATCCAGGTTGCTTGAAGGCGAACGCCAAAAGCTTCTCAATATGGAGGATGCTTTGCATGAGAGGGTTATTGGTCAAGACGAGCCAGTGCGCTTGGTTTCTGAAGCGATCCTTAGGGCTCGAGCGGGCATCAAGGATCCATCGAAACCGATTGGTAGTTTTATTTTCCTCGGGCCAACTGGAGTTGGTAAGACTGAGTTAGCAAAAACATTGTCGGAAGCTCTTTTTGATAATGAAGATGCGGTGACCCGCATCGATATGTCTGAATATATGGAGCGCCATGCGGTTTCTCGCCTAATAGGGGCTCCTCCCGGCTACGTGGGGTTTGAAGATGGTGGTCAGCTTACTGAGGCGGTGCGACGTAAGCCCTATTCGGTTGTTCTTTTCGATGAAATCGAAAAGGCTCATCCAGATGTATTTAACGTTCTCTTACAGGTCTTGGATGACGGGCGTGTTACTGACTCGCAGGGACGCGTGGTAGACTTTAAAAATACGATCATTATCATGACTTCGAATATCGGAAGTCAGTATCTACTTGATGGTATCGTGTCTGGGGCATCTAAGGAATCGATGGACGAATCAGTATTAACTGAGCTTCGGACGAATTTTCGACCAGAGTTTCTCAATCGGGTGGATGAGATCGTGATATTTAGGCCACTTGAGCTCAGCGAGATTGAAAAAATAGTTACCTTGTTGCTTGCTGATTTGAACAAGAACTTAAGCGATCGACGGATAGCGGTTATTCTTTCCTCTGAAGCGATGAAGTGGGTCGGTGAGCGCGGCTTTGATCCCGTTTATGGAGCTCGGCCCTTGAAGCGTTTTATCCAGCGAACGATACAAACAACGCTCGCAAAAGAAATAATTTCTGGTCACGTCCCAGATGGATCAACCGTTCATTTCGATTTGGAGCATGACGAGCATCTCGTGATCAGCAGTATCGAATCCGAATAAGCTCCTTTGAAGGAGTCTTAATAAAGAACTCGATCATTCTTTAGGTAGCCAACGGTCTAAGACTTCCGTGAGGGAGTTTAGATCAATTGGTTTAGGGAGATAGTCATCCATTCCGGCATTAAGGCACCTTGCTTTGTCTCCCTTTAGTGCCATCGCGGTTAGGGCTATGATCGTTTGGTGTCCTCCGCTCTCTTCTTCGAACTTTCGAATGAGACCGGTGGCTTGAAACCCATCCATTTCGGGCATTTGGCAATCCATAAAGAGGATATCAAACGTCCGTTTTTTCGCAATACTAACAGCCTCTAGGCCATTATTTGCGATCTCTGCGACAAGCCCTAGTTTGTTTAAAATATGTTTGATAACCCTTTGATTGTCAGAGTTGTCTTCCACTATCAGGGCAGTCGCATTGTACAATGGTTTTTGGTTTTGGCGATTAATCGAGGGTGTTTCCTGTTTTAAATCGCTATCAGAGGAATAGGCTTCGAGTAGGGCTGTGAACTTAAAGGTGGATCCTTTTCCAAGAGTGCTCTCAAGATCAATGCTTCCTCCCATTAGTTGTGCGAGACTTTGGGATATGGCCAATCCTAGACCGGTTCCTCCGAATTTTCTTCTCGTGGAATTGTCCCCTTGAGTGAATGGAGTGAAGAGGCGAGACTGAATCTCTTTCTCGATGCCAATTCCCGTATCCGAAATAGCAAACACAAACTCACCATTGTTATGAATTCCGGTGTCTTGTGAGACACTTATTGTAATGCTCCCTTCTTGCGTGAACTTAGTCGCATTGCTAACAAGGTTTAGAAGGATTTGTCTGATTTTACCAACATCGCCTTGGATGTAAATCGGTATACCCTCTTGGTACTGCTGAATGAATTCGATATTCTTTCCGATGATGAAATGTCGGGAAACATCGATGATATCTGTGACCAGGTCCTTCCACTTGAAGGGAATTATATCCAGCTCTTCGCGACCCGCTTCGATCTTTGAGTAGTCAAGTATTTCATTGATAATCGAGAGTAACGAATCACCGGAACTCCTGATCGTATTAATGAATTCTCTCTGTTCTTCGTCGAGATTCGTTTCCATCAACAAGCTCGCAAAACCGATGACTCCATTCATTGGAGTCCGCAATTCATGGCTCATCATTGCTAGAAATTCGGTTTTTGCTTTGCTGGCTTTTTCCGCTTCTTCTTTTGCTGCTAGATAAGCAGAGGTGCGTCGTTGAACAATCTTCTCTAAGCTTTTGTTTTGGTGCTCTAATTCGTCTCTTAATGCAATGCTGTCCAGTTTTGTGGACATTGCGGTAAGGGTCAGGGAAATGTGAGTAAACAGCATATGCTGTCGCTCAAGAGAAGGGTCTTCGAACGATCCGAAAAACATTCCGAAAGTCCTTTCTCGGGTGGATAGGGCGTGTAGAAAAACTCGTTTACTTCCATCCGCAGTGAGATCCCAATAAAATGGTTTTTGCTGCTTTAATGCCCATGCAAAGGTTCCTTCTTTGATCGCGGCTTTTACGAGGATCTCTAGTGTTTCGTAGTCTTCAGATCCTTCGGTTTTTAATAAATCGAAAGCTCCATCGGTCTTGTTTACGAGCCAGCATCCTTTGGCTTTGAAGCGATAAATTGAATCGATCTCATGCTCTGTGATTTCGATTGTTTCCTGAACGGTGGTAGCTTGTCTTAGTTTTCTCTGGAATATATCCAGCATCTCGAAACGTCCTACAATCTGTTCAGACGAGTCGTTCGAGTTTGTTTCCGAAATGATTCTATTCTGATCAGCTGTATCAGTCATGTCCCAGGAATACTTGGCAAACGTCTTCGTATTGTCTTTGAAGCTCCTCGATTGCTGCAGGGAGATCGCTTACCTTTAATCCACAATGATCCCAAGCCGTGCCACTGAATTTAGGCACGAACTGTTCTCCCGCCTGCCCAATTTCCAAACCTTCAGTTATGAAGTCAGCAATATGAATAAGAGTTACGTCTGAAATCGAAGACTTCGCTTTCATTGGATCCAGGTAGTTTCCTACCAGTTCCCCCAGTGTGCTTGGGAGATTCCAGTGGGCAAGGAGGGCTGCTCCCATTTCAGCATGATTAAAGCCTAGTAGCTCTGATTCAGCGGAGTGGGTGTGTGTTTCTTCCTTTCTGGCAGTCTTTATGATTTGGATGCACTCTTGGGGAAGTTCTTTGCAGAGGATCAATTTCCCCACTCGATGCAGTAGTCCACCTAGGAAAAAGCGTTCTGAATTTGCATCGCGCAGTTGCAGAGCTAGGATTCTCGCACATAATCCGCAAGCGATACTTTTGCGCCAAAACTCCTCCATATTGAAGAAGGTAGAGGGGATGTTTTTGAAAACATCCATAGCTGCCGTGCACAAGGCCATGTTCTTGAACTGTTGAAGACCAATAACCGTGAGAGCATCCGTTATGGAGCACACTTCACTGGGGTAGCCGTAGAACGCACTATTTGCTAATCGCAGCAGGCGAGCACTGAGGGCTTGGTCATTGCAGACAATTCGAGCGATGTCTTCTATGGTTGAATCAGGGTCCTCTACCGCTTCACGTATTTTTTTGTATACCGCTGGTAGCGAGGGAATCGTATTTGATTTAAATACTAGTTTTTCAAGATCTGGATGCATTAGGCTTCACCCTCCTTGCTTAAGGTTATTGCCGTTCGTTGGATAGATATTTCCTTTACAGCGGCCGTGGCAGGATGAGTGCTTTCAATTAGTTTAAAGCGGCTCGAAACGATCTCTCGAGCTCGTTCAATAAATCTTGGTGCGATATCCTTGATTGAAACTTCCTGAACCGGTGTTTCATCTCCAGCAATTTCGACTTCCGAAATACCCCACATTTGAAGGATTTCTATCTGGCGTTCTTTTAGTTCAACACCTTTTTTGAAAAGGATTTGTCCGTCCAAGTTGCTGACATCTGCAGCGAGCACCATTCCGGTTTCAAGATCTTGCGGCCTAAGTAGTGGCATCGTTGTGGGATTGAATGAGAAGTTTATTGTATGCCGTCGTTGCGAGTAGTGATAGTTGCGGCAATCAGTGAAGGCTAGGGGCTTGGGCCCTTATTTCAAGGTACGATACGGACTGGCTGTTAAAATATTCGTAAAGATCACCAGCAGGCATCGTCTTGAAAGTGCGAATACCAAATATTGGAGGGTGATTACGGATTTGAACTAGATGTATTTCTGGTGAGGAGTCCCATCCCTGAAAGGAGTACATGGCCCGTTGCAAAGGCTAGGACGAATTTTAGTCCAGCCGAGGGCAGTCCATAGTCAACCTCTGGGATCTCTAACATTCTTATCCCGAGCCACGTCCAGACAGCAAAAACGCTAGATAGCGTAGATAGAGACATTATTCCAAGTCCTTTGGTGAGATTGCATATCTTACAATTAATGACAATCACGTACCATAATAGAGCCATCAACAGGCTGGATTGGACGGGGGTCCAGTTAAAAAAGAATCCAGTTCTAAGCTCTTCTGCGATACAATGAGATATTAACGCTGCTGCTGTTGTCACTGTCGTTAGGCAGAGCCCAAAATAGATCATTTGAGTAATCTGCTTTGTTTTCTCCTCGATCAATCGATTCGAAAAAAGCGAAATGAAGATGAATAGACCACCAAGCGATCCGACAACAAACCCCGAAGCAATGGAAATATTCGATAGGATGTGAACCACGAGCATTTCATTATCCCGACTGATCAATCTTCCGTACGATGCGATGAGGTCAAGACGGCCAAACACGAGAATGGTTAAGCCGACGAGAACCGTAGCAGCAATTGCAATGCTAGACCGAAACTTGAATATCAATCCCAGAGAAATCGTAATTGCTATCCATGAAATGAACTGAGAATCGAATGAGTTCGTAACGAGAGAGTTAACTCCCATAAGGTAGACTACACTCAGAAGATTGAAACTATGGAGAGTGTATGCCCCAAGCGTTACCGCAATTGCGGCTCTTCGATAACCACGATTTGGGCGAAGCCACGTTATAAATGCAGGAAGAAGAGCCAGGGCATAACCGAATATCGCACCGGAAATCGGTGTTAATAGATTTCTGAAGAGTTCGATTTTAGAGCGATAATAGTCGGCTGGTTGGTTGGTTTCTATTTCGCTGATTTCCGCTTCCAGTCGTTGATTGAACGCACTTAATTCTTGATTGTGATAGTCGTCTATTAGCTCGGCATAAAAGACGGCCTCTCGAGGTATCGTGCCCGAGGTGATTGACCTCTTTAACAGGGCACCTAAGCTAAGCCAATGAATATTGCCTTCGGAGGTCGTTCGCACATTGAAGTAGGCATGTTGCTCCATACTTTGGAATGCAAATCCCATGTCTGAAATTTCTTTGTATACCTTGGAGTCGTACGGCGTTCCTGATTGACGACGAGATACCGCCTCGATTCCCGAGGTTGCTATTTGTTCTAAATGATCAATCGCCTCTTTCAGGGAAGGACCATCGACTGTGGAGAACGTGTTACTTAGTGAGCGAAACGTATTTATGTTTCGGGCGATTTTTATTATTTCGTTTTCGAACTCGTTGCGTTGTTGGGGTGAGTAGCGTAGTGCTGTTCGTGCATGTGAGAATATCTTATCGGAATAAGAATCTAGATCCTCATAGCTGGCAAAGGAGTGGTTTATTGATGACCAAGGAATGAGGGCTAGAGCTCGATTTAGGAGAGGTTCATCGGCTTCTGTACTGGGTTTGTTGTACCGAATTAATGCTAGAATGTCTCGATTGATTATCCTGAAAATTGGTCGTTTGGGCGATTCGATGTTGCCTGAAGCGATCTCCATGAACCATTCCACTGCTGAAACTCGTCCTTCTGGACCCTCGATGCTTTCAGTTCCATGGATCTCAAGAAGGGCGTGACGTGCTACCGAATCTATTGTCAGTATCTTGTTTTTGCGTTCGACTGGGATTGTGCCAAAGCCTGCGTAGTCGAGGTCTGACATTTGCTTCTGTGAGGCAAACTGAACAAGGACATAGGCTATCAGGGCTATCAGGCCGAGAATGCTAGGGATTGATCTTTTCATAAGGCCGGTGGAGAAGCCTTTCTGTTCACTTGCGAGCTTCCTAGTATGAGAATAAGGCCGACCGAAATCAATGCTACGGCATATAAAGGAATTGTTTTACCGGGGATGCGTTTTACGAAAACCTTTGATGCTTGGTTTTCGTCAAGATTGTCTTCGAGAAAAATGTGGTAGCCAAAATGGTTACTGCCATTGACCGTCTCTTTTGAATTACTTTCTTGAATGTTATCCCCGATTAGAGACGTGGTTAACAGGGTTGAGCCGGGGGACGCTTCAAACGATTCAAATCTTACCTCAAAAGGGTAGTAGATCCGTCTCGCTCGAAGATGCAGAGAGTATTGCTTGTTTTTGTATTCAAATCGTTGGGGCTCCCACGCTTCGTGAAGGAGCCATGTTCCAATGCTTTCTTCTTTGTTGAAGAGAATTACGTAGACTGAGGGGGTGTTGTTTTTGTAGCCCAATTTTGAGTTTTTAATCCTCGTTGAGTAAACTGAGTCTCCTTTGTCTTGATCTGCCAAGCGGGTGTTTTGAGGTAGCGATTCGTCTCGCTCTCTAATGATCGAGTTGAGCACAAAGTCATCCACTCTTATCGAGAATGGCAGATCATCGTGTCGGATTGTCTGAGAGCGTTCTAGCATGCGCTGTGGGATCGCAAATACGCGCTCATTCTCATTCTCCGAGTCTGTCACTAGCGCGACTTCAAAGGCATGAACATCGTCGCCGTAATTGAGACGTTCTCCTGGTTTTAGTAGGGCCTGTGTTTCTGTCTTTGAAATATTTGTATAGAGATAGGATCCGAGAAGAACGATTAGTCCGATATTGACCAAGGCCTTTCCTATCCCGCTTACGGTGAATGATGTAGATGTGAAAAGGCGTGCTAAAAAAACAACGATAAAAAATGCCATAACCAAGTATCCACCAGGGAATACTGGGGTTGTTAAGCCAATGCTTTTGAAATTCCAAAACACAAAGAAGGAATTTACATAAACCCTTATAGCCTCGCTCTGACCAATGCGTTGTTGCTCAACTGTGATTACTAAGATGAGGAGAATTGAAACGCAAAGTGCTCCAATGAGAACATTGATCGCTGAAACTGGCTTAAAGTATACCTTCATAGGGGTGTGAAAGGCAGAACTATTTGCTCTGCATGTCCTCCTCGAACGATATGGAGTTTAGTAACTCAATAAACTGGTTTTTGTGAGTGTCTATCAATAAGGCGTCTCCTTGAAAGCGAAAGACCCAAGTCTTTTTGCCCCTAAGAAGGAAAGCTATTATTACGCTTTCCCCTCGAATGCCTTCGCTTGAGGGTTCTTGTCCGCCAAAGTGGTAAAGATCATATGCTCCTGATTGCGTCTGGATTATTGTTTTCTGGATTTGTGCTTGATGCTCTTTCCAATCAGATAGATCGAGATGTCTTCTCCATTTGTTTAGATTTGCGAGATGCGTCTCTTTCCCTTCATTAAAAAGCAGAATCGCGAAGTCTGCCGCAGGTAAGCCCGGCTTTTTGATCGAGAGGGTAGTGATACGAGGGGGGGTGGGCTTTAGTTCGACCCAGTCCTCTGGTATGGCGAACGAAATATATGGAGTGCCCCCTTTGGGGATTATGTTGCTGCGTCCGCGTTGGACAACCGGGGAAATGCTAGTGATCAGAGATTCAAAGCGTTCCATCTCCACTTTTGCAGCTTGTGACTGGGCTTCTAGTCGAAAAATCCAAGTATGAGTACCTGCGACTAGCATGTAGAGTTCTATCTTTTTTGATGCGGCATTTTCGCTATTTTCAATGTGGTAGCGAAGTGCCTCTAGGCCATGTCGTTGAGAGCGTTTTCCGTAAATGTCCAATTGATCGAATGGGAGTGTGGGTAATCCGATGGATTCTCGGTTTTCATTGACGATTATTGCACGATCTCCGGCTGTACATGGAGTGAAGGATATTGTTGTTTCTGACTGGACCCCCTTTGCTGAATTGCTCTCGTAGTGCCCCCGTAGTAGTGCACTTGATCCTCGGGGTGTCCATTCTTCGGGAGCACTCCATTCTAATGCGACCACCCCTCCTTGGTTTGAATTTGTTTTTGTCGAACCAGTCGATAGGCTCGAAGAGCTCGCTACCTCGTACACCTCTAGCTCAGAGTGCGAGCAACCCCCTGCCATGAGAAGAGCAAGAGCGATGATTGACGGGTAAATGCGGAGTGATTGTACCATCTGCAATATAGTGTATAAGTACTACTCAAGGTCCTTATCAAGGAGGACTTTCCGAAAAACTGAGATAATCGCCCTGGCACAAGGTCGTTTGCTATGTGTGTCAGGTATTGCCAAGTGGGGTGGAGCCTGCCAAAAACCGTTGAATTCATGGCAAAAAAGGAGTCATCACTGGATCGCGTCCTCGGACGTATTGATAATTTAGACACTATAAACCTAACGAATCTAGCTAAGAAACTAGCTCGGGAGCGTAGTTTATTGGAAACCGTGTTCAATGCGGCCTTAGAGGGTATAATGGTGATAGACGACGAAGGGGTTGTCGAATTCGCCAATTCGGCGGCTCAACGTTTAATCGGGTTAAAGGAAAGCGATATTGGTTCTTCGAGTCTGTGGCGGTCAATTCCCGGTCTTAGAGAATCGCTAGGGGTTATGGATGGAAGTCTTCGCGGAAAATCGGTAAGTTCGCGTGAGCTCGAATTGACGTATCCCGAAAAGCGTTTTGTCCGCCTGTATATGATGCCGATAGAAGGGGGCGATGGCGGGGATGATATCGTGAACGAGCGTTATGTGGTGATTTTGGCTGATATTACCAAGGAAAAACTTTCGCAAGACGAGACCATTGAATCTGAGAAAATTGCATCAATTCTACTGCTTGCGGCGGGAGTTGCCCATGAGCTTGGGAATCCTTTAAATTCATTGACGATCCATCTACAGTTAATCGAGAGGCAACTTGCAAAGTTGGAGGAAAATCTTGAAACGACCCGACTAAGCTCCTCGATTTCCGTATGCCGCGATGAGGTCGATCGGTTGGATGGTATTATCAAGAATTTTCTTGAAGCGATTCGCCCGCAGGAGCCGGATCTTCAGGTTTTGAATTTGCATGAGGTGTTGAGCGAAGTGCTCGAATTTCACCAAAAAGAACTGAGCAACCGCTCAATTTCCGTTGAAGTCGATGTGTGCGTGGAGCCCCCTGTTATTGGAGGAGACAAGAACCAGCTTAAGCAGGCCTTTTATAATATCATTAAGAATGCGACGGAGGCGATGGGCTCTGGCGGGGTTCTTGCAATCGCGACCCGCAGTGACGATGAAAAATTCTATATGAAGTTTGCAGATTCAGGCGAGGGGATCACTCAGGAGAATCTTCCAAATGTTTTTCGTCCCTACCATACGACTAAAAGCGGGGGGAACGGTCTGGGCTTAATGATTGTCCAGCGTATCATTCGGCAGCATGGGGGACAAATTGGCATAGATAGCTCTGATGGGTCGGGGACCTGTATTACGTTGGAATTTCCTAAGAAAGACCGTAGAATTAGGATGCTTGAGAGTGGGGCGGATTAATCGAAAACACAAAGTGTGACAATATTACTCATTGACGAGCCCGTTTCTATCTGTCCTGGTTGAGCAATGGCTTCTTCTATTTTAATTGTAGATGACGAGCGTCACACACGTGAGGGACTCGCTCAAATTTTGGAGGATCACTACGAGATCTCCATCGCTGAGGATGCAGAGCAGGCATTCAACCTAATGGAATCGGAGATCTTTGACCTGATCCTCACAGACTTACGGATGCCTGGGGTTTCTGGATTGAAGGTTATCGACAAAGCTTTGGCCCTAAAGAACAGGCCGCCCGTAATCATGATGACGGCCTATGGTAATGTGGAATCGGCGGTAGAGGCCATGAAGCGAGGAGCCTATGACTTTTTGCCCAAGCCAGTAAATGTCGAGAAACTCGAGATTCTCATTAAGCGTGCCTTTCAATCAAAAAACTTGGAGGTAGAAGTTAAGCAACTTCATGAGCGTCTAGACGCGAAATATGCGTTTGAAGGGATTGTTGGAAACAGCACAGAGCTTCACAAGGTCATCGATCGCGTGAAATTGGTGGCTCCGTCGCAGGCTAATGTCTTAATCGAAGGGGAAACGGGTACCGGTAAAGAAAGAATTGCTCAAGCGATTCATCAAAACAGCACAAGGGCGGAGGGGCCATTTGTCCCCGTACACTGTGCAGCACTTCCTGACAATCTACTGGAGAGCGAGCTCTTTGGTCATGAGCGCGGAGCCTTTACGGGGGCTACAGAGCGCAGAGTGGGGCGATTTGAACTCGCGGATAAGGGGACATTGTTCTTGGACGAAATCGGTGAAATCAGCCTAACGACTCAAGTTAAGCTATTGAGGTTTTTGGAGCAACGAGAGTTCGAGCGGATTGGCAGTTCGAAAGTGATAAAGGTTGATACTCGTCTTGTCGCCGCCACAAATCGAGACCTCGAGAAGATGGTCGCAGAAGGGACTTTTCGGGAAGACTTGTACTTTCGTTTGAATGTCGTGCCCATCGTTATGCCTCCCTTGAGGGATCGCACCGAGGATCTACCGCTGCTTCTAGACCATTTCTTGAAGGAATTCTCCAAGATAAACAAAGTGGCCGCTCCGTCGCTCGAACCCGGTGCTATGCAGTGCCTTCGTCGGTATTTTTGGCCTGGCAATATAAGAGAGCTTAGAAATTTCGCGGAAAACGTAGTCGTGCTTCATCGAGGAGGAGTAATCCATGACTATGATCTTGAGTCTAAGTTCAGGGGAGAGATGAGATCTATAGACGGGTCCGGAAAGGTGGTTTCGCCCCTTGATAAAGAGGAGAACGAGAAACGCTTGCTCAAAGAAGCTTTGGCAGATGCGAAAGGGAATCGAACCAGGGCGTCGACTCTTCTTGGAATCAGCAGGCGTACTCTACATCGTAAGCTACAACAGTGGCCAGAGCTTGATGTGGCGGATCGTTAAGCATTATGGGAAACGTCTCTTCAGCTCAAATTAGCAAAGAATCTTTTTTCCAAATATTCTATTGACTTCATCTTGTTTCGATAGACATTTCCCTTTCTTTCAAGCGGGCGTAGCTCAGTTGGTAGAGCACTACCTTGCCAAGGTAGCTGTCGAGAGTTCGAATCTCTTCGCCCGCTCCATTTTCAGTTCAAAAAATCCCTTCGGGGTTGTTCGTTAATTCGAATACGCGGGCGTAGCTCAGTTGGTAGAGCACTACCTTGCCAAGGTAGCTGTCGAGAGTTCGAATCTCTTCGCCCGCTCCATTTTTTAAAGATTCTCCTCTGTGGGAATCTTTTTTTTGGACAAGCAAAGGCATCGTCAAGCCTGTGCGTCACCCTCCAAGGCAATTTGAGGCGTACTCTGCAGATGCTACGGTGCTGCTACACATCAAGTGCAAATGGGGTTTCTCTCCCTGGCACAAAATAGAACTATGTCACAAAATGCGTGATACTAATCTACGTCATACACTTCGATAAGTGCGATACCGCCATTTTCATCGTTCTGATCTTCGACGATAATCGTGTAGGCTCCAGGTTGGAGCGTTGCTAAAATTGCTGCTGATCCACTATCTGGAGTTAATGTTACGGCCCCAACTTCTAACGCTGCCGTAGTAATTGACCCCCCATCGGTATCGTCCCATTCTTCATTTCTTAGATAGGATGATTCGTCGTTGATTGTGGCAATTGGGATTAGGGTGATGGACGGATTTTGGATGAGTTCGTCTTCGATTGAAGAATCGAGATTGGCGAGCTCTTTTCCAACTCCTTGTATCAAAATGGTCTTGGGACTTCCGCCTTCGATGACGAAACCAGCAATCATTACGTTATTGCCTGACCCTACGATGCCGCGGGTGGAAATATTGTGAAAGGTTGGGGGAATGACATCCTCTACGAAAGAGAATTGGATTGTTAGGGGCGTGCCCTCTAACCCGCTACCACTTTCACCATAGGGTGTGGCACTAACGGTGTATTCTCCGACTTGAAAGGGACGAGCTCTGTACTTGCCTGTCGCATAACCTAGGAGTGTCCATGGAAGTTCATTGGAACTCACAGTGCTCGAAAGCGTTCCGCTCATCGTTGTTGTCACTGATCCGAAGTCGACTTGAGGAACTGAATTTGCTCTAATGCTATACAGGCTCGCATCGATTCTACTTATGTTGATAATTGCACCATCGGGAATAGGATCGTATTCAGGGATTGGCTCATGGGTATCTCCATTAATAAGCGTGAAGGAAATTATTGCGGCAAGGTCTTCGCCCTCCGGTAATATCTGTAAGGAGACTCTATCATTCGATGTTTTGCCCTCACCATCGGCTGCTTCCAATTGGAAGACATAGACTCCTTTTTCGAGATTGCTAACAGTTGGACTAACGATTGTGAGCTCAGATATTATTGCTATGCTTGGACCTGAAATCTGAGACCATTGGTAGCTAGCAATTTCAGCGTCCATTGACCTGGAACCGTCGAGTTGTATTGTTCCACCTGATATGTTTATGATCTGATCTTTACCCGCATTGGCGAGCTGAGGAATGCTGATTGTTTGAGGTGTGCTCAATTCATGGGCAGTTGCTAAGGGGATCGATTCATGTCTAAATACAATGCGATCAATATGGAAATACTTGGAGCGACCAGATATAACGAGTTTGTAATCTTCACCTGCGAAGAATTTGTAAATGGCTACTCGTTTATTGGAGGTCCCGCCTGGATCCAAACGGTTACCATATGACCATGCAAAACGGTCAACAGATCCACCGAAGAATTTTGTATTCGATTTTAATAGGCTAAGTGGAGCATCAAGCCCATTAGAATCCCCTGGGTTTGGCCCCGGCTCGTAGTTCCCCTCGACTCGTATGTATGCGTCGTTCGCAACATCAGTTCTTCCATCGACCACCTGTTTTGCACAGCGCAGGTTGAAGTAGTAGAGGCCGGTGGTTTCAATTTTGAAATTGAAAATTATTGGAGAAGTTGGATCGCCACTGATGGCGGAGTTGCCGTTGAATCTAAGGTAGCCTGTTCCAGTGTAATCATCCAATACTGAGCCTTCTAGCCATAGGCCTAGATCCGATGGCGTGCTTTCTGGTTCTATTATTACCAGTCCATCTTTTTCAAACCAAATGGGGTCCTCTTCTTGAGCACCAACGTCTACGCATAGTAGGGCAATGGAAACGATTGTTAGGTAGGGCCAAAATCGGCTGGTTTTACTGTTCATATTTACTGGAATGTGTGATTGCTATCTTGGTCTGATTTGATCGGAAACAAAGGGGCATACCTTAAAATCACCCCCCCCTATCTTTGATAGAGAGGAGCGATGTTATTATCAGTTGGATGCTAGTCTGCGTCGTAGACTTCAATGAGGGCTACACCGCCCGCCTCGTCCTGGTCCTCAACTATGATCGTGTAGGCTCCGGGTTGAAGTGTTACGAGAAGTGCAGCTGAACCACTCCCCGTGGTTAGCGTTACAGCACCAGTATCTAATCCTGCGGAAGCAATCGAGTCCCCGTCGGTATCATCCCAGTCATCGTTTCGAAAGTAAGTGGCATCGTTATCGATGGTTGCCATTGGAACTACGGTTATTGATGGATTCTGAATCAGGTCGTCTTCAATTGATGGATCAAGCGTTGCGAGCTCCTTGCCGACCCCTTGTATTAGGACTGTTTTTGGTGCTTCACCGTCGATGAAAAAGCCTGCGATTATCACATCATTGCCAGTGCCCACCATGGCTCTTGTCGAAATGTTGTAGAGCTTATTGTCCTTGGGCAAAGGTTCATCAATAAATGAAAAATTGATACTTAACGGGGTGCCCGTTAGCCCACTGTTGGTTTCTCCGTAAGGTGTCGCACTCACAGTATATTCTCCGACTTGGAATGGACGTGCTCGGTAATTCCCAGATGCGTACCCGAGAAGAGACCAAGGCGCTGTCGTGTCAGTGACAGAGCTAGAAACTGGGCCATCCATTACCGTAGTAACTGAACCAAAGTCTGTATCAGGAACAGAATTCGTTCGAATGCTGTAGAGACCCGTGTCGATCTCAGCAATATTGATAATAGCTCCGTTGGGAATTGGATCGTATTCGGGGATAGGTAAGTGTGTCTCTCCGTTTATCAGAGTAAAAGAGGTGATTGCAGCTAGATCTTCGCCGTCTGGGAGAACAAGTACAGCGACTTCGTCGCTTGTTACTTCTCCGTCACCATTGGTGGTATCCAATCTAAATGTATACACGCCAATTATAGGGCTGCTTGTGGTCGGACTTGCGATTGAGGTGTCTGAAATAATAATGTCGCTAGGGCCAGAAAGTTGAGTCCATAGATAGCTTGCAACATCATCGTGTATTGATTGGGAGCCATCTAAGACGATGGATCCGGCAGTGATATATATAGATTGGTCTTCCCCTGCGTGAGCGAGTTGAGGGACCTTTGATGATGCGGGTAGGTTTGTATCTAATGCGGTTTCAAGGGCGACGTCTTTATGGCGAAACATGAAACGATCGATTTTGAAGAATTGAGAGCGCCCTGATACTACTAAAGTGTATTCTTCACCAGATTTGAAATTGTAGATGGCGACGCGTTTGTTTGCTGTTCCACCTGGATCGAGTTTATTCCCATAGGACCAGCTGAAGCGATTAGCACTCCCTCCAAAGAATTTTGTGTCGGATTTAAGCATGGATAATGGGGCATCGAGTCCATTCGAATCCCCAGGGTTGGGACCTGATTCGTAGTTGCCTTCTACTCGGACATATCCGTCGTTGGCGATATCGGTTCTTGTTTCGCCGTTAATGACGAGAACTTCTTTGGCGCAAAGGAGATTGAGGTAATAGAGCCCTCCCTTCTTTATAAAAAACTTGTACTCTATAGGGGAATTGGGGTCACCTCTCGTTGGCCCGTTACCGTTGAATTCAAGATAGCCTGTGCCCGTGTAGTCAGATATGGTCGACTTTTTGAGCCACAGTCCTAGATCTGAGGTTGTGTCTTCAGCTTCAAATATTACGATTCCATCATGCTCAATGTAAGGGAGGTCTGCATCGCTTTGGGCGTTGCAAATTACAGTTCCTAAAATGAGTGCTGTGGATGCGATGGCTTTGAATAACCGAGGTTGGGTTGTCTTTTTAGAGGGGCACATACTGCTTTGTTTATAGAGTTTTTCTTCTGCTTTATTTTGAAGACCTAAGATGCTTACACTTTTCGTGTGGGTAAAGTTTTGAATACCTCATTTTACCAGTGTAAGCAAAATGTATTTTTAAAACGAATACTTGTTGTTTGTTGAGTTCGTTGAACTGTTCCGAGACGGCGTTCGGAGTCTCAGATCTTGTGTTTCACTAATGAGAGCATGTTGCTCTCACTTGGGGCTTTTAGCGTTGCAGTGCAATTATACGAGCAGGGCAGCCGTCGCCTCCTTCAGGCTTCAATGGGAGGGCGACTATTTCGAATTCGTT
>CAWVWU010000054.1:0-20309 GCA_963933925.1 uncultured Puniceicoccaceae bacterium | reverse complement strand
CGTCGTACGGGAGGCTCGCAAAATAATCCCAGCCAAATCACTGATCTTAATTTCTCGATAACACCCAACACCGAGAACAAAGGACCACGCCACCGCAATCGCCGACGCTTCTGTTGCTGTAAAGATGCCTCCGAGAATTCCCCCGAGCACAATCACCACCAACAACAAACTCGGAAACGCTCCAAAAATCGATTTCACCAAAGGCGGACAAGTCACAACCTGCCCTCCAACCTGCTTGCCGTATCCTCGTTTCAGACACAACACCACAGCGACCGTCAAAATCCCTGTACCCACAATAACACCCGGCACGATACCCGCCATAAAGAGAGCCGCTACCGACACGTTCCCCGCCACAAGAGCGTAAACGATCATAATATTGCTCGGTGGAATCAAGAGCCCCGTCGTGGCCGCACAGGCAGTGATTGCGATATTAAAATCACGATCATACCCCTTGCGATTCATCTCGGGAATCAACGTTCCCCCAATACTCGAAACCGCCGCCACAGAAGACCCGCTAATCGCACCAAAAAGCATACAGGTCAAAGTATTCACCGCAGCAAGCCCACCGGGCAGACGCCCCACAATCGACGTCGCCAAATCAATAAGTCGACGAGCCAAGCCGCCGCTCCCCATCAACTCACCCGCGAGAATGAAAAACGGAATCGCCAACAAAGAGAAACTATCAATCCCATTACTCAAGTCACTCGCGATCGCCAAAGGAATGTTTTCATAATCCAACGCAACCGCGGTAACAACCGTAACGATCCCCAACACGAACGCCACAGGCACGCGCATACAAAGTAATGCCACAAACAGGACAATCAGTATCATGAGTTCCTGATTCATTTCGCTTCCTCCTTTTGGTTACAAAAATCCTTCAAAAAACTCTCGACACTAAACATACAAATCAGCAGCCCACTCACCGGCAAAGCCAAGTAGAACCACGCTCGCGATATATCAAGAGCGGGTAACATCTGCCCCGACTCGAACCGGGAAAGAACAAGCTCTCCACCTCCCCAAGCCATAATAATCCCCGCGAAAGCTCCCACTGCGAGGTGAACAAAAATCACTCCCACGCGTTTAACTTCCGGCGGCCATTGCCGCACCAGAACATCAAGTCCCAGGTGCTGATCATCACGAACCGCCAACGCAGCTCCAAGAAGAGCCAACCACACCATAAGCAATCGGGCCAATTCCTCCGACCAACGTGCTTGATTCCCCAGAACGTAGCGCGATCCAACACCCCACAACACGTCCAGTACCAACGCCACAAAAACCACGATCAATACGAGATTAAGGAAACGCGAAATGCTTTGATTCAGTGAACGTAACATTATTCGACCTCGTTGATTTTCTTAACAAGCTCACTTAAAGGGCCAGTCGCATACTTATCGCGCACAGACTGCGTCGCCTCCATAAAAAGTCCAACCTCTGGCTCATATATCGTCACGCCATTCGCCTTCATAATCTCCATAGCGTCAGCAACTCCCGCTGCCCATGACGCCCGTTGGAAACGGCTCGATTCAGCTGCGGCCTGCTCCAACCACCCCTGCTCCTCTTCATTCAAACTCTCCCACGTTTTCGAGCTAATCAACAGCATATCCGGAACGCGTGAGTGATGATCAAAAGAAAATTCCTTACAGACCTCAAAGTGACGCGATGCGACAAAACTCGGCGGATTATTCTCCGCCCCATCGACAACGCCTTGCTGCAATGCCGTATAAAGCTCTCCCCAAGCAACGGGTGTCGGAGATCCTCCCATAGCCTCTACCATATCCATAGCGACTGGGTCATTCATTACACGGATTTTCAACCCCTTCAAATCTGCCGGCGAATTGATCGGAGCTTCCGCATAAAAATTCCGACTCCCCGCATCATAATACGTCAACCCACGAAAACCACTGGGACGCCCCCCATCATTCGTCGCAATCTGATCCAAAATCCCTATACCGATATCACCGTTCAGCACCGACCAAAAATGCTCCTCGTCTCTAAAAAGATACGGCAAACTAAACACCTTGCAGATCGATACGAAATTACTGATCGGAGCAGAACTGCTCTTAGCAATATCAAGCGTCCCCGCCTGCAACTGCTCCATGGTCTGGGTTTCGCTCCCGAGCTGTCCATTCGGGAACACATCCAATTCAAAACGCCCCCCCGACAACTCAGACACCCGCTTCGCCAAATGCTCAATCCCCGCATGTACCGGATGCGACGTCGGCAACGTATGGGCAATCTTCAGACGACGAGCAACTCCGCCATCATGACTCCCACCGGTATTAAAAAAAGCGAATACAAGCGACGTTGCCACCACTCCCATCAAAAAACCAAAACTCAAATATGCTGTGTTTTTATTCATAAGAAACCTCGAGGTCATAGATTTCGAACGCTTATAAGAGACTTATAAATAAGCGATCTTTAGGAATCTGCACCCTATTAAAAAAATGTCGATAATTTATCCCCCAACTTCTCGTTTTCACCCAATCGCAAGTCCTTAATAATAAAGCGAGTACGCAATAACCCATTGAAAACCCCATCAACACAAAACCATCAACTAGAGAACCCACAAACGAGATCAGTCTCCCTTTAAGCACTAATCAGAGTCAAAGAACTAAGCCCACCTATTGTCACAATCTTTCACCTACTGAACATCCTCCATTTACACGATAAACTCACCAGTTTCACAAATCCCAACCAACATTGAAAACAAGATACTCGTGGTCAGATATATACAGGTATTTCGGTCCCAATCTAAAAAAGTCACTTCAATACCGAGTATGTGAAATACGCGTGCATTTAATCACAACCGAACCTGTCACGGCGTAGAGAAACGAAGACGGATGGTAACGGCCCATAGCGTGCCCTTCGAAGCCTTGGTGCAGTCGGGTCCCGATGGCCACCCCACAACCACCCCCCCTCATAATCCTTTGCGATCTTTGCGAACTTTGCGGTTAAAAAAAGCACAACCCTCCCATCCCAATCCACACTCACCCCCAACCAATCCAGACCCCTTCCTAATACCCATCCCAACCCTTGACTTCCCAACAATCCAAAACCTAATATCCCCCGATGAATCGACGTAACTTTATTAGTACAATGTCTGTTCTGGGTGGATCTTCAGCGATTTCACTAGCCGCAACCCCCAGCAGCAATACCTCCCCCAAAGCCCCTGACTATCACTTGCTTGATGAAGCACTGAAAAAGCCAGTCCTAAAGCGCGAGCTCTTTCCCGATCCGGTAATAATCGAATCAATAGAGCTCCTCCGCGACCGCAAAAACTTCATTTGCAGAGTTCGCTCCTAAGACGGCGCCGAAGGCATATCCATCAGCCACCCCTTCCTCGCCAAATACAGCTACCCAATGTTTGGCTACCAACTCGTCAAACGCTTCCAAGGCAAAGACGCCCGCGACCTCGACGAACTGTTACACCGAGCCACAGAAGAACCGGTCAAAATGCAAGGCATCCCCTACTGCATCCAAATCGCCACCCTCGAGTTCGCCATCCTCGACATGCTGGGCAACATCGCGAACAAGCCAGCGGGTCAATTAATCGGCGACCTCATAAACCCAGAAATCTCCATCTACCTCGGCCACCACTACACCAACCTACGCAAACTCCCGCCGGAAGAATCCCTCGAACTCATGCGTATCGACGCCGTTGAAACCAGTGCTCGAGCAGTCAAGCTACGTGCCGGCAGCGGCGACCAAATGGGACTCGACCTCGACAACGCCCCCGGACGAACCGAAAAGCTCATCCGAATGGCACGCGAAGTCTTTGGCGACGACATGACCCTAATGATCGACGGCAACGGCTCCTACTCCACTCCCGAAGCCATCCGAATCGGCAAGATCCTCGAAGAATACAACTACGCCTTCTACGAGGAACCCGTGCCCTGGAACTGGTACGAAGAACAAAAACAAGTCGAACGTGGATTAAACATCCCAATGGCCGGCGGTGAAGAAGAATTCAGCATGCACCTCTTCCGCCATTTCATCGGCAACGAAGTATTCCAAATCGTACAACCGGACCTGTTCTACTTCGGCGGAATGATCCGAACCATGAAGGTCGCGCGAATGGCCGAGCAAGCAGGCCTCCGCATTACCCCACACATCTCCGGAGGCGGCCTCGGCTACATCTATATGATGCAAATGGTAGCCGTTTGCCCTGCAGTCTACGATTTCCACGAATTCAAAATGTTTCACACCAAAGACGCCAACGGAACCCTCATCCCCGTCGAAACCAAAGCCGAAAAATTCGAATCAATCAACGGAACCATCAAAGCCCCCACCGGCTCCGGCCTAGGCCTCACAATCGATCCCAACTACATAAAAACCCACACACCCATCGAGCCGTAAAATGCTTGTTCCGTGCCACAATGGATAAACAAACACACCTTCGATTACTCGGCACCGAACTTCGCGAATTCCTCGATGTTACAAATAAGGAAATTGCCGATTTCAACGCACTAGCCGACAAACTCGATGACGATCAGTTCACTAGACGTTTGAGAGTGAGAGTTGTTTTCTCATCTATCGAAGCACACATTTCCCACCTTAAAGCCTCGTCTATGGCATTCTCGCTCACCGAGGAAGAGATGTTCTCCGCCAAAGAACAGTTTGAGTTACTTGATCAACGACTAACATCCACTGGCAAGATTGTTGAGAATCGACCGTCACTAAAAGAAAACATAAAGATTGCCTTCAAGGCATTTTCGAAAGCAACAAGTAGCGGCTATATAGTAGACTATGGAACGACAGACGCACAGAGGTTCTTTCTGGCTGCAGAAATTCGAAACAGAATCACTCATCCTAAGAGTGCAAAAGATTGGAGTCTTTCCGAAGAAGATATTGAACAAATAAATGCTGCGTGGATTTGGTTCGGCCAACACCTAGCTAATGTAGGTAAATTATAATGATACCAATAAAACAACTAGTACAAAGTTCTGCAGTCACTCCATTCCTTTCGAGTGCCTACGGCTTTGACATTAACTAAACCCAAGACCAATGAAAAACTTCTTTATCCTAATTACAGCTCTCATTCTATCAGGGTGTGCAACAAGCGGATATCAACAGTTCTACAATGAGTCCGTAGACACAACAACCCTACCTAATCCAATTTTGCTAAAAGATGGAGAAGACCCAGAAATACTAGGATCCAACGATTTAGAGCGAGACATACAAACTTTGAGAGCAAAAAGATATGCAGTAATAGGCTCCTCTTCCTTCAACGGATCTTTCGAAAAAGAAAACAACGTTGCTGAACAGGCACGACGTGTTGGTGCTACATTGGTATTAATTCAGTCAGAATACACGAACACTCAAACGACAACTTCCACACTGTATATGCCATCAACAAATACAGCTTACACTACGGGGAAGGCGACCTCTAGTACAAATTTAAACACAAACACAGGGATTTACGGTACGGCGAATACAAATACAAATTACAACCAAACCACAACGTTTCAAGGGTCTAAAGCGATACCAATAACTAGGCATCAAAGAAGATTTGACCAAACCGCCGTATACCTAGTCAAAATAGATCCGAAGGTACGACTAGGAGTATTTTTTTTAGATTTACCGAGTGAACTTCGCAATAGCTTAGAACGCAACACTGGAGCGTATATAGATCTAGTTTATGAGGAATCTCCTGCATTTTTCGCAGACATACTCAAAGGTGACGTACTAATTGAGATAGGCGATCAAAAGGTCATGAACGGAATACATGCAGGAGAATTGATAAGCTCCATCCCCCAGGAAACAAAAGAAACTTATTTCAAAATCATACGAAAAGGGAATACAATAACCATACAGGTCAATTTATAATATTTAGCCAGGAGCAGTACAACGAACACGACCTCCTTCTCCTCCAAAATTAGCATTCACATGTACTCCGAAGTTCACAAAAACAGGAGGGTTCGCGGTTCCATCCCACACATCCCAATCAAAAAAATCTGTGTTCATCTGAGCAATCTGTGGGCAAAAAACACAACCTAATCAAATTCGCAATAATTAGCATTCATTGCTTCGCCATCTCCGCTTCGCTCCGTCGCGGTAAAAAACATCCATAGTTTCATCGTTTCGTTCTGCACATAATTCACCCCTACCTCACCCAACAAACCCCAACTGTTCCGAAATCCGTTTCGCGGCAGCGATAAGAGACACCGAATACGCCTTCCCTTCAGCTAGGGTCAATCGCATTGTCGGAGCGGATACCGAGAGGGCCGCCGCAACCGCTCCATCCGCTCCAAAGATAGGTGCCGCGATACAGCGGACACCCACCTCTCGCTCTTCATTATCCCACGCATAACCCCGAGAGACTGCTTCATTCGTCCGTTCTATAAATTCAGCAACATTTGTGACTGTACGTTGAGTAAAGGGTTCAAAATCCGTCTCAGCCAATATTTCTCGTATCGCCGCTTCACCTTCGTAAGCCACAAGCACCTTGCCATTCCCCGTGCAATAGATCGGAACCCGAGCCCCCACCCGAGTAAACATCCGCACCGCGTGACTTTCATTCTGTATCTGTTTTATATAGACAACCTTGTCTCCATCACGAATCGCCAAGTTAACCGACTCCCGTAGCTCCTCACTTAATTCGAGCATCGCATCGTGAGCGACTTCATTCAGAGGACGCCCCACCACATAAGAATTGCCCACCTCCAAGGCCTTGATGCCCATCCGGTACATTCCCGAATGATCATTGTACTCCACGTACGACCTCTGTCGGAAGGTCTCGAGCATTCGAGCCACTGTACTGGTATGCAATCCAACGACCCGACTGAGATCACTCAAAGAAATCGGCTGATTCCCTGACAAGCATTCAAGCACATTCAAGGAACGATCCAAAGTCTGTACCGGTGAAATCGCCGAACGCACCCGGCGACGGCCACGACGTTTTGATTGGGAATCCTCTCCTGAAGCTCTATTTGTCATAATATGACAAATAAGTTTATAATTTGACAAATTAAGTCAATCTCGAATATTTCAGACACACTAAAGACAAGATGAACATACAATCAATCCAGCCACTCAATCCACACGAACGCATTCTAATGGGCCCTGGCCCAAGCACAGTTCCCACACGAATCCTCAGAGCAATCAGTGCTCCGACCCTCGGTCACCTCGACCCGCAGTACATCGGCTACATGGACGAGACCTGCGAATTGTTGCGTCACGTATTCCAAACGAAAAACGACCTCACCTTCCCTGTATCAGGAACCGGCATGGCGGGCATGGAAACCATTGCCACCAATCTGATCGAAGCGGGTGACGAAGCGATCGTCTGCGTTAACGGCGTATTCGGCGGGCGCATGAAGGACATCATCGAACGTTGCGGAGCCACGGTTCATACCGTCGACGCACCCTGGGGAGAAATCATTACCGACGAGGCTGTTGCCGACGCCGTAAAGAAGCACCCCAACGCAAAGCTCCTCACCATCGTACACGCCGAGACTTCCACCGGAGTTCACCAACCTCTCGAAGCAATTTCCAAGATTGTACACGAGGCAGGAATGCTTTTCGTGGTCGACGCCGTAACCTCCCTTGGCGGTCACGAACTCAAGGTCGACGAATGGGAAATCGACGCCATCTTCTCAGGCACCCAAAAGTGCCTCTCTTGCCCTCCTGGCCTCTCCCCTGTTTCATTTTCAGACAGAGCGGTCAAGGTCATGGAAAACCGCAAGACCAAGGTCCAAAGCTGGTACCTCGACCTGTCCATGCTCCGCAACTACTACACCGGAGGCGGCAAGCGAGCCTATCACCACACCGCTCCGATCAACATGCTCTACGCTCTCCGCGAAGCCTTGTTGATCATCGTCGAAGAAGGCCTGGAAGCACGGATCAACCGCCACGGCGAGATGCACCTCCTCCTACGAGAAGGTCTCGAAAACCTCGGACTAACTTACATTCCAAGCAACTCACTCTACACACTCAACTGCGTGAGCGTGCCCGAGGGAGTCGACGAAGCCGCAATCCGCAGCCGACTCCTCAACGACTATTCAATCGAAATAGGAGCAGGTCTCGGTGTCTTCGCCGGCAAGGCATGGCGTATCGGCCTCATGGGGCACACCGCCACCAAGCGTAACATCGAAACCTTACTCGCAGCCCTAAGCACCTGCCTAAAATGATTCGTTCAAGTTTAGCCGAATCGAGCAAGCACTTAGATCATGACACTCTCAAGTCGCACTTACTCCCCCTTACGGCATGGAACGCGTCACCTACTTCACCGACTACCCCGGCTATAGATCCTCCAACCCCGTCATCAGCGACAACGGCAAATACATGGCCTTCCAAATGGCCAAGATCGGAGACCTCGCAGGCCTCGGCCGCGGCCTCTTCCTAATGGAGCTGGATTAAGAAACCAAATTTCAACACCCCGAAATACATTGAGACAGTCTCCAAACGATTCCGATCACGAAGAAGACGAACTAAGTTCACCATCCAGGCACGAAACCATCCTAACGGAGCGAAAAAAGGAAATGAACTCTCCCGACGCCAAGTATCTAACAATGGAGCAACTCCGTGAAAGATACCAAGAGGAGCCTCACGATCGAGAAAACTACGAAACGATGCGGTAGCTTTTGTGAATTCTGTGCTTTTTGTGGTTAAAGGATCAGAGCCTTAAAGACACGAAAGCTCGCCTCACCGAGTTCCAGTCTAACCCGCCCTCCCTACTTCAGCCCATAAAACCGCTTCGACGTTTCACCAACAACCTCGGAAAACGCCTCCAGCGACATTCCAAATAAATCCGCACAAAACTCTGCCGTGTGTCGCAAAAACGCCGGCTCGTTTCGTTTACCTCTGTGAGGCATCGGAGCCAGATAAGGAGCATCGGTTTCGATCATCAATCGATCGATCCCCTGCAGCCGTGCCGCTTCCCGCACACTCTCCGCATTTTTAAAAGTAATCACCCCGGTAAAGCTCCCATAACCACCGCGCTCCAAAAGCTGCTGCATTTCACTCGGTCCTTCGGAAAAGCAGTGAAAAACCACCTTGCTCCAATCGACCCCCGACTCATCGATCGCCGCGACCGACTCCTCAAATGCTCCTCGTGAATGAATCACCACGGGACAATCCAATCGCTTCGCAATAGCCAACTGCATCTCGAACGCCGCCTTCTGTTGATCAAAAAGAATCCGAGCCCCCTCCTCGTCCTTCGGTAGATGAAAACGATCCAGACCGATCTCACCTAGGGCCACGGCCTTCCCCTCACCCTCGAAAAAAGTCGCGATCTGGTCCACCGCCGTCGACCAACCCTCCTCAACAGAGCACGGGTGCACACCTACCGTATAGTCGATCAATCCGGGGTTCATTCCCGCCAAATCACGGTACAGTGACCAATCATCTAGGTCAGTCCCCACGGTCACCAACCTACTGATTCCAGCCGCTTTCGCGCTTTCCAGAATCTCATCAAGGATCTCTTTGCGGCAAAATTGCTCTAGATGCGTGTGCGTATCGATAATCATAGCTAATGTCCCTGAACACAAAAAGTATAACCCGCCCAATTAAAGCAATCTTTTGCATGACTCCCTCGTTGCAAAAGGCTATTGAATATGCGTTATCCCAATTCGAATTTTTCTAAATAGTTATCACGACATGTCTTCTGAAATCGAAAATGTAATCATCGTTGGAACAGGATGCTCCGGACTTACCGCAGCCATCTACACAGCCCGATCCAATCTCAACCCTCTCGTCGTAGAAGGAAACCTCCCCGGCGGCCAGCTCACGCAAACCAGTGAAGTCGAGAATTTCCCTGGTTTCCCAGAAGGCATCGATGGTTTCATGCTCATGGACAACCTCCGCAAGCAAGCCACCAGGTTCGGCACTCGCTTCGATCAAGGCTTCATCGATAAGGTCGATTTCTCGACCTATCCCTACACTCTCAAAACGGCTTCCAAGACATACAAAGCAAAGTCAGTCATCATCTCTACCGGAGCCTCCCCTCGTTTGATCGGAGCCCCCGGTGAAAAAGAAATGTTCGGCGGCAAGGGAGTCACCACCTGTGCCACTTGCGACGGAGCATTCTACCGCGATATGGACGTCGTCGTTGTCGGCGGCGGAGATTCTGCCTGTGAAGAAGCCCTCTTCCTCACCCGTTTCTGCAGCAAAGTCACTTTGATTCACCGCCGCGATGAGCTTCGTGCCTCCAAGATCATGGCAGACCGTGCAATCGGACATCCAAAGATCGAAATGGCATGGAACAAGACCGTTTTCGAAATCCTCGCCGACGATCAAGGGTACGCTCGTGGAGTTGCCGTAGCTGATACCGTGACTGGCGAAAAGAGTGAAATCCCGTGCAAGGGAGTATTCGTAACAATCGGCCACATCCCCAATACAGGCCCCTTCGCAGCAGCACTCGATACCGACGAAGAAGGTTATTTCGTCCCATCAGCAGGCTCCCAAGTACAAACCAAGGTACCGGGCGTCTACGTTGCAGGAGACTGTGCCGACCACGTCTACCGCCAAGCGATCACCGCTGCCGGAATGGGTTGCCAAGCCGCTATTGAAGTCGAACGCTACCTCGCCGAATCCGAATAAGGCCAATCATCAATTTCAAATCACTACGAGCGCGTTCCCCGGAACGCGCTCGTTTCGTATCCAAAGCACTCCCCGATAGTTCCCCCGACAATCAACCACACACAAAATCTTCAATATTCAATCAACCGCCCCCCCCCATTCACCGCTTGATTAAACACGCAGCTCCTGATTTTCTATATTTCGCTTTTCCCACCAAAATCGAATTAAAGAACTATGAGTTCAGCTTCCCCCCTCAGCTCACCCACGACTCAGCCCTCTCGAATCGAGGATTTTTCTCCGGGCCGAATGGAGCTCCACCCGAAGCACGAGAGCTTCCTCCCCAATCCAATCAACAAGAATTGGACCACCGACGACCCCGAACTCCACGCCCTCCTCGATCAAGCGAATCGAAAACTCGGTGAACTCAACGCATCGACTCGGCTCATCCCCGAAGCCGACTTTTTTATCCGCATGCATCAGGCCAAGGAAGCACTCGCCTCTTGCAGCCTAGACGGAATCAACCTGACCCTCGCCGAGACCCTATCCGGCACCCCAGAGACCAATCCGAGTAGCAAGGGAGCCTGGATCAAAGTCCGCAATCTGATCGCCGCCCAAGAGCACTCGATCTACTCCCTCGAAAAGACCCCCCTTTCCAGTCTCCTCCTCAAAGAGACCCAAGCCATCCTCCAAGGACACCTCCCCGAAGAAAAACGGGGCAAAATCCGCAGCGACGGAACCTTGAGACACACGTCCTCACGCCATCTCGCTTACACCCCTCCTCATTTCGAGCAACTCGCTCAACTCTTGGGCGACCTCAAAAACTTCATACACAATCCCCAGGTCCAAACCCCACACATTCTCAGAGCTGGAATTACCTTCTATCAGTTCGAAACAATAAAACCCTTTCCAAGTGGCAACCGCCGCCTCGCCCGTCTCCTCATCCCCCTCTACTTCGCGCACGCTAAAATCCTCGAAAAGCCCGCCCTTTTCTTTTCTGATTTCCTTGACCGTCATCGCAGTGAATACGAAGAACGCCTCCACAACGCACGAGAAAACAACGATCTCCTCGGCTGGCTAAAATTCTTCACGCACGGGATCAACCAAAGTGCAAACATCGCTCTGGAGACCTTGGATCACGCACGCCACCTCCGTGCCGACATCGAACGACGCCTCCTCCCCCAATTCAGTCCAAGGCGCCGCGAAAAAGCCCTCAAGCTCATGCTCCTCATCTACGAACAACCCGTCGTAAATATCAAACTCGTGAGCAAGGTCCTAGAAGCTCAAGTCAATACAGCCACCCAACTCATCGAAGATTTCGTAGAAATGGGTATCCTCACAGAACTGACAGGCTACCGCCGCAACAAACTCTTCATCTTCGAACAATACATCACCCTCTTCGAAAGCCACAATGTCCTCGTAGCGAACTAGATGGTGCTCCGCGTCAGTCGATGAATAGTCTCTACACAATCCGGATATTCTCGGCAGAGGTTCTCTCGATTCCCTAACTCGAATCCCTCGTAAGTGAACCCCGGAGTAACCACGCAGCTCATAAGCGAGTAGCCCAAAGGACCATTACTAAGAGGCATTCCGCCAAACCAGTTTCCTTCCTCAAAGACATATTGGGGTACATGCCCCTTTTTTACGTTATTTCCCAACACAATACGTTTTACGCTCCCATCGGGCTTAAATTCGAAGAGCTCAAACGGGTCTCCGCCGTGGTATAAAAAGAGCTCATCCGCATCAAGGCGATGGAACGCAGAGAACTGCTCCCTCGTAAACAAAGCATAGATCGAAGTATAACGAGGTCTCCCGCACTCCATCAACGGCCCCGTGAAAACACGCCTAAACCACCCTCCTTCGTCGGGAATCGGCTCCAAGTCGAGCTCTTCAATCAAACGCTCCAACATCAAGTTCTTCCTTCCTCATCATTCGTTTTATTCGTTTTATTCGTGGTCAAACTAAAACAACTCTCCTTGATCAGGATTGTCCAATAAGGTCGGATAAAACGCCACGTAACGGTTTCGCCACTCATCGAGTTTTTTTATGTAGTAGCTCGGATCGTACGGCTTAGCTTCCTTGTCGTAAAACTCCACTGCAACGGATCGCTGCCAATTGGCAGTCACTCCAGTTGATTTTGGGCCGATATAGTATTTCACGCGGTCACCCATTCGCACCTCGTCGCCCAGGGTCAAGGCCACTTCCGCCGAAGCTCGCCGCGGTTTTCCTCCGGCATCGATCTTCTTTTTATAAGCCTCTGGATTTTGACTCAATACCTCGGATTTGCAGATCAAATTAATATCGATCTCTTGTGATTCAATTTGCTGCTGAATATCCCATGCCATTTGCACGGGATCCAACTCAGAAGCCCCCAACAAAAACTCGATTAGATTATGAGTGAGCTGCTTTAAAAATGCTTCGATCCCTCGTGAACGCAGAGCCGAGCCTTTGACGATAACCTTCTCCCCATCGTAAAGAGCATAGTTCTTCGCTTTATAACAGAACATGGATACATATTTTCCATCGTACTCCAGATCGATCCCTTTCGGTAGGATGGCTTGAGCTTGCTTTAAAATAGCATCCCCATCCTCGAAATACTTTTCCGAGGAAACATAGATCCCGTCCGTGTCGGCTTCGAGCGGCGTACAGTCATCGCTATCGAAGAACTCAACGATCTTGTGCAGGAGATCTCGCCCAGTCGACGTCACTTCCGCCGCCAGTTCCCCATCACCAAACCGAGCCCCTGAATAGCCGAGATACCCGTAGAACGAATTGATCAAGATCTTAAAGCTCGTCTGCCGAGCCGTATACTCCGCTACCAAGGCAGGATCATCACTGGTACGAGCCAGTTCCTTATACTTCAAACGATAGGTCCGAAGCTTCTTCAACATAGGAATAAAAACACCTTCCGTATCCCGCTTCGGGTTACGATCGATCATAAGCAACAAACTCGGATACAGAGACGCTACATCGAAATGCAACACATCCCGATAGACCCCCTCCTTGAAACTCGCAGTGTAGCCTCCAGCAAAAGAACTCGATTCTCCCGGAACCGGACACGCCGCCTTACGGTGATAATATTCTTCCAGAAAAACAAGATCCACCTTGCTCGCGGATCCTCGCAAACACGCCTCCTGCAACGTAGTCGGAAACGCTCGTGACTGTTCGAAATAAGTAGGAAGTAAGCGATTCGCAACGCCCTCCGTCTCGCGCAGATCATCTGCGAGATAAGCCAAGAAGCTCTCGCGATCCTCGTCAAACAACACTTGGATTTGATCTCCTTCGATATAGGTACGGTCTCCACCATCCGCCGGAGTTACTCCCATAAAGCGAGCGACATCCTTGAGACCATAGGAAGTTAATTCGCGACTCGTGATATCATAGATCTGAACCAACAAATAAGTATCAACCACTGCACGCCCCGGAATATCACACCGTGGATACTCGACCATTCTCTCGGCGATACGGATACGCGTCTTGCGAAAAGTCGCCGCCTGACCGAATCGACCCCACGCGCAAGGAACTTTAAGTCGTTTCCCTCGGAGTCTCAAATACTCCAGATCAAACTTAAAAATGTTATGCCCTTCAATGGTATCGGGATCGATCTCTTGAATACATTCGTTGAGTCGCAACAAGAGCTTTTTCTCGGCAGCATCGCTGCGATCCTCCAATACAATCAATTCTTGCACATCGCCACAGCGGATTCCAATCGCCAACACGCGATCCTCCGGCAGCGTTGCATCGGGAAATCGCCCTTCAATCGAGCTCGCGGTTTCGATATCCAACTGCATTCGACGCAGTCCCGGAAAACTCGAATTTTCAAAAAGATGAATCCTTTGCGACAAAAGATACTGATGCTCCAAGGAACGCACCCAATCCACAGCTACCGATTTTCCGAATTCTTTAACGAAGGCCGCATAGCTCGGGCAATCGGTGAAGGTGATCAATTGATTGTACTCCCCTTCCCCGTTTAACGTTTCGCGGCTAGCTCCCTCTGGCAACAGCAGGTCCCACGACGACATCGCCCAAACGAAGGGTTGAAATGCAACACGCTCCACCCGACGCGGGCCTCGCCCATCATCCCATGCCAGACAGGCCTCACTCTGCTTCGCATCGATCCATAGACCACATAGCGTTTCTCCGTCTTCCGAATCCTGTATTGGGGTAGTCATCTGGGCAAAAAATTGGCGCAGGTCGAAAACCTGCGCCATGAAATAATAGTGACTCTTCTAGAAGTTCTTAGAAGGGGCGGAAATAAACCATGTAAAGTGCGACACCCACTGCCAAAATCGTTCCACTAAGGACAACCGACTTCGACTTGCGAAACGCCATTCCAGACATCGCGGACAAGGCCAACCAACAAACAATCTTTACGATCACCCAAGGTGTCCCCCAGCTATACCCAAGTTTTGCCATCAGACCAGCACCGCCAACCAGAGCAAGCACTGCAAGAATCCCAGTGATCATCGACAAAAGCTTCTTTAGGTGCTTCTGAGGATTAGACACCGCGTAAAACGTGAATCCCGTTAGCAAGATTATAGAAAAAACGTGGAGGAGTTGATAGATTTCGGCCTTCATTGTGAAGCCGATTAACAAGCAATTTACACAAAATGCAAACGTAAAAGGCTGTGCCTCAATCTCATGCGAGTTTCGCTCCCCTCCCTACTCAATCAGAGGCAACCTCTGAAAAAAAAAAGGTAACACACGCCCCATCATTGTGCCGCTCACCAATGGGTGCTCTTTTCCTGTTTATGTTACAAGTGGGCACCATATCCGCAGTCTCTGTTTTCCGGTTTACGGCAGAACATTAACCACGTATCCGGCTCCCGTAAAAGAAAGGTAGGCCAAGAACATGTTTACCAGCTTTACGTACACCATCGGGCGTGTGTTAACTAAGGACGCTAGACCATGCGGAACCGCGGTCAAATATTTTACGTTTAAGATCCTTGGTTTTGAGCCTTTTTTACTGGAGTCCTAAAGACAAACCCTCGGCTCAACCAACTAAAAACCAATAGATTACACAGAAGCACAAAAATCTGAAAATCGATTGAAAAGAATGTGCCGGATTGGCGATAACCTACGACAAGCAACGCCACTCCCATAACTGTACAAACCCAATCAAAGGCAGACCGACACCGCACTATCCCAAGAGAAAACCCCGAAGACAGCGACACGAGGGCTCCAAAGACACAGGCCACCATCAGTAGCTTATTTGCCATTTCGAGGTCCTCGCCTCCCCCCTTCAACCACGCGAGTGAAAGGAACAAGAGGTGATTAAAAAACAAAAAGCAGAACCCAAGTCCGACTCCGAGCTCCGTCGAAGCGGGTAACGCCTCCTCTCCTCTCGGGACGCGATCTGCAATATCGCAGCCAGAGCCGCAGTAACGTTTCTCGCGAGCAACCGAAGTACCGCAATAAGAACAAGAACTCGATTCCGTACTAGAAACAGGTTCGCTCATCGCCCACTCCCATACTCGTCGTCCTCTTCCTCGTCATCATCGTCGCCTTCGCCAGCTTCTTTGTCGATCTGAGCGATAATCATCTCCTGCAAACTCGCAAAAAGCATATAGGCTCCGTAGCCCATCCGAGCATCGAAACCGAGATCTTCAAATTCAAACTCACCGGACTCAAGTGCCTCATCTCCGATTTCACCCAAGGACGTCTCACGGAGTTTCAAACGGATCACTGTACATGCTCGCACAAGCAAATCCGCCTTATCCATAAAGATAACAGTCCGACCAGTTTCCAAAAACGTTCCGTCGAACAAAGCAACTAAAGCAGCCACATCCGCACGTTGAGAATTGATCAAGTCGGTATGCCAGAACTCAGCCATCATCTCGTCGTCTTCAGGTGCTTGACCTGGTGACGCGAGAGTATCGTTAAGCTGCTCCAACAAAGGTCGGATATGCTCGAGCAAAGGCTTTACCGCCTCCACGTTTAGACGCATTTCAATCGGACTCATTCTTCTCTAAAATCGCACTTAAATGCCACTCTTGCAATTGGTAGACAAACGTTTCGGCCTTTTCTCGTTCCCCAGTCCACACCACTGAACGCCCTAATTCATGGACCTCCTGCATGTGTTTCTCAGCTTCGGGGCGGGACATCGCGAGCACGCGACGAAATACCATCGAAACATAGGACATTAGGTTCACAGGATCGTTAAGAACGATAACGTTCCAAAGACGAGCGAGTTCCGTAGAATCCTCGGTCGTCGTTTCTGGTAGTGATACTTCGCAGCTTACCATCTAATCTATTTACGCCTTTTCAGCTTTTTCGCGAACGAGATTCGCCAAGAATTCCGCAGCTCCACCAGTGGGTACCTTCTCAGCGTCACCGCCAGAGCGCCACTTCACCTCAACGACGCCTTCCTTGAGGCCGCGTCCTCCGATCGTGATTCTCAAAGGAATACCGATCAGATCCGCATCTTTAAACTTAACACCTGGACGCTCGTCGCGATCATCGATCAATACGTCAGCACCCGCTGCTTCCATTGCAGACCCAATCTCTTTCGCCAGTGTTGCCGCTTCTTCCAAAGCAGGATCGAGAAGAGTAATCGCCGCGTGATACGGTGCGACATTCCATGGCCAAACGATTCCGTTGCCATCGTGAGATTGCTCGATCACTGACTGGAGTGTACGTGAAATACCGATCCCGTAGCTGCCCATAACGGCCGGTTTGATTTGCTTATCCGCGTCCGCGAAACGGGCTCCAAACTTGTCGTTGTCGCTGTACTTCGTACCGAGCTTAAAGATGTGACCAACCTCGATCGTGCGAGCAATTTTCAAGGGCTCGCCAGACTTCGGACAAGGCTCACCAACCTGTACCTTACGGAAGTCACCAAAGCTGCAAATATCCAAGTCGCGACTGACATTCACATTTTTGAGGTGCATCGCCTTTTCATTGGCACCGGTCACGCCGTTGCCGATGAGTCGGATCGCGTGATCTCCATAAACACCATCGAGCTTCGAACGGTCCTTGATCGTTCCCTTAACCGCACCGAGGCTTCCTGGGTAAACACCCATCGCTCCGAAAATTTCATCAACGGTCGCCGTACGAATCACTTGGTAGCCCAATGACGCCAACTTCGATTCCTCAACCTGATCGCAACCGCGAACCACAACGACAAACAATTTCTCGTCTCCTACGAAGAGCAAGGTCTTGAATTGCTGATCTGCAGGAATGTTAAAGGGCTCCTTAGCAAGTTTCTCGATCGTCTTAACGCCTTTCGTTTCAAACTTCTCGATTTCGCCAACAGGCTCGATGTCTGCCAAATCCGCAGGGACAAGACCGCTCGTAGCCTTCTCGATATTAGCCGAGTATCCACTTGTGCGGCAGTAAACGACATCATCATCTCCCACTTCCGCAGGCACCATGTACTCATGAGAGAAATCGCCTCCCATGACACCGGTATCAGCCTCAACCGAAATAAACTCTAAACCACAACGCTCGAAGAAGCGATCGTAGGCTCCTGCCATACGCTGGTACGTTGCCGCCGCATCTTCGTCGTTCGCGTCGAAACTGTAGCCATCCTTCATGATGAACTCGCGAGCTCTCATGAGACCATAGCGAGGACGAATCTCGTTACGGAATTTAGTCTGGACCTGATAAAAGACTCTGCCCATGTCACGGTAGCTTGAAGCTTCCAATCCGAACAAGGGAGTGATGATTTCTTCGTGGGTCGGTCCGAGTACGAACTGTGGCTCTTCCGGAGTCTCTACATCTGCACCCGCACCGTTGACCGAGTACATGATCTCACGCGTCGCCTTCCAGCGCGGTCCCTCTTTCCAATACTCTGCAGGAACGATGGCTGGCATCAAAATTTCACAGGCTCCCGCTGCATTCATTTCCTCGCGGCAAATGCGGCTCACCTTGTCCATAACTCGGACGCCAAGTGGCAAGTAAGCGTAGATTCCACTGCCAATTTTGCGAGCAAGACCAGCACGCAGCAAAAGCTTGTGCGAATCGATTTCCGCTTCTGCGGGGCTCTCCTTTAAGGTCGGGATGTAAGTCTTGCTCCAGTATTGCATAAGAAAGTCGGATATAAATGAAGAGCCCATGCCCCCACGCAATGAGAAAATGTCCCGTAAACAGGCATTTAGGGTAAGGACATATCGAAAGTAGAACATCTCCCCTTAAAAGCTCCTAATTCAGAGCCTAGCCGCACTCTTCGTCCCACCACAATAGGGATAATTTCAATATCGCCGTGGTTCAGGCTTTATCTCCGAACGGATTCCGCTTTGCTCTCGCCCCGTGCAAGCCGACGACAACTCAGCGAAGACTCCTCTCCCGAAGAAAGAACCCTGGCCAATGTGGCCAATCGCCCTCGCGATCGTAGTCTTCATTGTAGGCTACACCTATATCACGCTCAACTACCGGAAAGATGGCGAAGCTTACGAGCCCTTCCAAGCGATGGAGGATCGACGCGAAAATATTGTCGATAAGAACTACTACGACTGGTTTCGCCTTAAAACTGAGCGTGCAGAGAATGTTTCCGCATCCGTAGGAAGCGTCACAATCAAAACCGTCGAACAATCCAAGCCTCTCGAAAACGTAATTCCTGAGCAACTCGTATTCTACATTCCCACTCGTCCGGTACTCCTCCCTAACGAGCTCTCTATCGATTCCGACTCGGAAATCGTATCGGGCCAACCCTACAAAATTCGTCTCGAACTCCCCAAAGCAATCGGCCAAGACGAACGTTTTCACCTCCAATCCTTCTACAAAGAAGGATCCATTCACCTACTCGCCTCTCTCTTTGTCAAAGACATCAAAGATATCGACGAGGCCGCATTCGCGAGCCCCAAGGGCACATTCGAGTTCCACATTCCCACCGATCCGATCGAGGCCAAAAGAGCGAAATGCTACCTCTACAACGAAGGTCTCCTCCATACGTGGAGCATTCCGGTCACTAAATCAGCAACGGAATCCCCTGAATCCTAACCTTGCTCTTCCTGACGCATCGGTTTCAATGCCAAGAAGATAAGCGATCATGGAAGCAAGCGGACCAGCCATAAACCCTGCCGATCTCAGAGGCATTCTTAACTATGTACCCAAGTTCCTAGGGCAGACTTTTGTCATTGCCCTAGACGGGGCTCTCATAGAACACGACAACCTGCCCAATATCCTTCTCGATATCGCCGTACTCCGAAGCCTGCAAATCAAGGTCATCATCGTACACGGCATCGGGAAGCAACTCGCCGACCTCTCACAAGAACGCTCGATCCCAATCAGCAACGCCGACGGCAGCGGTCCAACAGACAAAGCAACCCTCGACCTCGCCATCCGCGCCTCCTCACGTGTTTCCCACCAGATTCTCGAAGGGCTCACTCAGTCCGCCCTCAAATGTGCCATCGGAAATTCCGTCCGAGCCAAACCGATCGGAATTATAAAAGGAACCGACTACATGTTCGGTGGGAAAGTCGATCTCATCGATACCGACTTCCTCAATCATCTCATCGCACAAAACATCATTCCCATCGTCTCACCGATCGGGTTTGACCGGAACGGCCGTACCCTCCGAATCAACAGCGACCTCCTCGCAACCGAAATCGCCGGTGCAGTGGACGCCACCAAAATCATCTATTTGACCGAAAAGTCTGGCATCGCGATTGACGACCAGTTCAAACGCCAAATTCCAATCAAAGAACTCGAAGCTTTTCTCGAAAGTCCAGAGGCCCAATCTCTCGAACCTAATCTACTGAGCAAAGCTCAACATGCACTCAAAGGAGTCAACCAAGGCGTCGCTCGTATCCACATATTGGACGGAAGAATCCATGACGGACTCATCCAAGAAG
>CAWVWU010000053.1:0-20486 GCA_963933925.1 uncultured Puniceicoccaceae bacterium | reverse complement strand
GTAGAGAGAGGGGATTAAGATAATATCTTATTTCATCGTTTAGTACCCGATTTCGTATTACAGGGAGGTGGATTCTCTGCGACTTTGCCTTCGGAGTACATCTTTCAAGGGAATTCCGTTGTTAATGAGTATAAAAATTCGAACCTTCGAGGTACTTTGGCGATGGCTAAAACGAGTGCTGGGCCAGATTCAGCAACGAACCAATGGTTTTTTAATTTGGCGAACAACGCTTCAAATTTGGACAATCAAAACGGTGGTTTTACCGTGTTTGGGCGTGTTTTAGGGAGTGGGATGTCGGTTATTGATCGTTTTGAGGAATTAAACTATTATAATTTTGGGTCTCCTTTTGATAATCTACCTCTTGTTAGTTGGGATGGTGTGAGTGATTTGACTACTGCCAATTTAGCTGCCGTAGAGCATGTTGAATTGATTGGGCAATTCCCTGGAGATGGGGGCAGTGTGTCTCAGTTTAACATTTCGACTAGAGTGGTTGGGGAGAGTGAGTTGGTGACGGTATCGGAAATTGACGGTGTTCTTGTCTTGGATTTAGAGGGACTTGGTGTTGGAGACAGTGAAATTGAAGTGACTGTTAGTGATTATTATGGTCATTATGTCGTGGATACTTTTCGTGTTTTGGTAACTTCGGATGTCGTTTCTATAGTTAGTCAACCAATTGGGCGTGCTGCAATGCCAGGAGAGAATGTTGTGTTGTCCGTTGTTGCGTCTTCCAATGTTGAAGCGAGTTTTCAATGGCATAAAAATGGTGTTCCGATTGTGGGGGCGGTTGAACCTCAACTGGTGTTGAACAATGTTACTTCTGAGGATGCTGCTTTTTATGATGTCGTCGTGGGAGGACCTGGTGGTTACGTCTCCAGTGATTTCGCTGAAGTTGAAATCGTTTCTGAATATTCTCGATTGGTGAATATATCGACTCGTGGGTATGTTGGCATTGGAGATGAAGTTATGATCGCTGGAGTAACGACCGTCGGGGAAGAACCCGGGGCTAAATCTGTTTTGTTGCGTGCGGTTGGCCCAGGGCTGGCGAGTACCTTCGGTGTGCCAATGGCTCTTGCTGATCCGGAATTAAATATTTATGTCGGGGCCAGTGTCACTAACTCGAATGGAGATTGGGGGGCAGATCCGGAAGCTGATGAAAACCGCTCCATGATGGCCCGAGTAGGAGCATTCGTATTAGAAGAGGGGAGTAAGGATTCGGCTGTCAGCTTTGATTTTGAGGGGAGTGTCTTTACGGGAATATTTGGAGGAGTAAATGGGGGGACTGGGATCGGTCTCGTTGAGTGTTACGATGTGGATGAAGATCCTCTGACGGCGAATGTTCGGATCTCTAACTTATCGACTCGAGCTGAAGTGAGGACGGGTGCTCAGGTAACAATCGCTGGGTTTGTCGTTGATGGTGAAACGGCAATTAATTTGTTGATTCGAGGAGTGGGGCCTTCGTTGGACGGGATCGTAACCTTGACCAATGGGTCCTTGTTAGAGAACCCTCATGTTGACTTATATCGAATCGATGAAGTGGATGGTGCTGTTTTGATTGCTTCGAATGATGATTGGGAGCAGTGGCCATCTTATCATTCTGTTGAAGCCCTTTCAGAAGATGTTGGTGCGTTCGCTTTGGCTGACGGGAGTAAGGACGCGGCGATGTTTGTTACGTTGGAACCTGGGAGTTACTCGGTGTTTTTGTCGGGAGTGGATTCGGGTACAGGAATCGGGCTTGTTGAGTTCTATGAAGTCCGTGGGAAGCGTGAGGCAGATTTTGACCTCTCTGAAGTCGATGTCTTACCGAGTGTGATTACTCAGGTAGCTCCTGTTTATCCTGTCGAATTTACTGAACAACATATTAGCGGATGGGTTGAGCTTGAGTGGGTGATCATGAAGGATGGCAGTGTCAGTTCTGTGATGGTTGTTTCTTCGAGTCACGTGGAATTCGAGTCGGGGATTGTAGAGGCAATTGGTCAATCGACCTGGGATCCTGCTATGAAGAATGGAGTCGCGGTTAATGCACGAGTGAAGCAGCGGATTATGTTTAATGTAGGGGATTGAGGGAACGTATTGGTGACTATCGAGCGGTATTATTGCAATTTGTGAAGGCTAAAGAAGGTTTTCCTCAGACTTGCCATGGGATGGTGGGTAGGTTTTGTTCGCTGCCATGTTCGACCCCGTAGAAAAATTGAAGGAATATATTCGTTGTCCCAGTGTGTCGACGGATTCGAATTTCAAGGAGGGCATGGCCCAGACTCGCGATTTTATATCGGGGCTTTTAGATGGAATGGGCTTGGAGGTTGAGATTGTAGATACTCCGCTTCATCCCATCGTGATTGCGAAGCGGACTGGGAGTGCTGAGTGGCCTCATGTTATTATTTACGGTCACTATGATGTTCAGCCCGCCGACCCTTATGAATTATGGAATACGGAGCCGTTTGAGCCCGTAGAAAAGGATGGCCATATTTTCGGACGTGGGGCGGCTGATAATAAAGGGCCTCAGATGGCGCACGTGGCAGCGGTTGCACAGCTCCTTGAGGAAGAGCCGGACCTCCCGCTTCGAATTACATTTATTATCGAAGGTGAAGAGGAAATCGGAAGTCCGAGTCTTTTGCCATTTTTGGAGGAGCGTAAGGAAGAGCTTTCTGAGGCTGACTTCGTTCTTTTGTCAGATACGTTAAGCCCGCGTGCGGACCAAATCGCCGTTACGGTTGGTTTACGCGGAATCGTAGCTCTTGAAGTTGAACTGCAAGGCCCTAATTCTGACCTTCATTCTGGTTTGCATGGGGGGGCGGTTTATAATCCGGCTCAAGCGTTGTGCGAGATTTGTGCATCGCTACACGATAGTGAAAACAAGGTTACTGTACCTGGGTTTTACGATGATGTGGTTGGGGTCGAGGATTGGGAACGGGAGCAGTTGAGTCGCTTGGGTGTTGAGGAGTCTGACTATAAGGACTTTATAGGCGTTGATGCATTTCATGCTCATCCCGGTTATACACCATTTGAGGCGACGCGTTATCTACCGACTTTAGAGTTTAATGGAATCGGAAGCGGCTACCAAGGCGAGGGAAGCAAGACGATTGTACCTTCGAAAGCCTTTGCGAAAATCACTTGCCGGTTGGTGGCTAATCAGGATCCGGTTAAGATTGGTCAAATGGTAAAGGCAGCCATCTTGGAGCGTATTCCCAAGGGGATTACTGCAAATGTGGATGCTGGGCACGAAGGTATTCCGTATCTGGTGGTCCCTCCTCATCGGGCGAATACGCCCAATAATCAACCGTCTCGTCTCGCGAAAGCGTTCGATGCGACCGATGCGGCTATTAAGGAACATTTTGGAAAGAAGCCGCTCTACCTACGCGAAGGTGGGAGTATCCCGATCATCGGTGACTTCAAGCGTGTCTTGGGTCTCGACTCTGTGATGATTGGATTGTTTTTACCTGAAAGTAATCTGCACGCCCCTAATGAATCGATGAATCTCGATGTTTTGAAAAACGGTATTCTAGCTTCGAAGAAAATTCTTTCTCAAATCGCAGGTCGTTAAATTTAATTTATTTGAATCTAATTTTTGTAAATTCGCGTAGGAACGCGTTGTACCCACAGTTTAGCCTTATGTTATCTCGTTTTATATTTAGAGTCTTAGTACCGGTTTTTGTATGCCAAATTAGCTGTCAGTATTTGATGGCCTCGGCACCTGTCCTTATCAATCGTATCCAAAATGTATCGATAGAGGTCGAGGACGAGGATCTTCTTATTGATCTCAAAGAGCATTTTTACGTTAACCCAATCGTTGAATATAAGACGGTGGGAGGAAGCTTTAAAGTCGAACTCCTTGGGCTCGATGCTCCGATTACGGTAGCTAACTTTTTAAACATAACAGATGAGGGATCCTATGATAATACTATTTTTCATCGTTCGGTAACTGACTCTAGCAATGGGTTTGATTTTTCTATTATTCAGGGAGGAGGGTTCAAGGCGACTATCCCAATTGAGAGTAGTCCTGATGTCTCAACAATCTTTAACGAATTTTGGAATTCCAATATACGAGGTACTATTGCGATGGCTAAAACGAGTGTGGGGCCAGATTCAGCAACAAATCAGTGGTTTTTCAATCTTGCTGATAATTCGTGGAATTTGGATTTTCAGAACGGAGGATTTACTGTTTTTGGACGTGTTATTGACGAGAGCCTTGTTGCATATGAAAATGCATCTTGGGCGGAGGGGGAGGTCGGTTTGACTGTAGTTGATGGATTATCGACAATACCCAAGTACAATCTCGGTGGGGGATTTGAAAGTGTGCCTTTGTTGAATTTGGATACGAATAATGACTTGGCACTGGAGCATTTGGTTACTGTTGATTCGATTACCCGAATAGATGGTTTCTCTTCCTCGCCTAGCAGTGAATATGAACTTTCTATTTCGGTAAGTTCTTCGAATAGTGCCCTCGTCGTTGCATCGGAAATCGATGGTGTTCTACAGATGGAGTTAGTCGGCTCTGGTACGGGTGAGAGCGATGTTGAGGTGATTGTCGCCGATCAATTTGGTAATGTGGCTCGTGATACGTTCCGCGTAACTGTGATTACTGGGGCATTGTCGATAGTCAATAATCCCGTGGGGCGTGCCGCTCGGGTGGGTGAAGACGTAAATTTGATTGTTAGGGCATCTAGCGATTTAGAAGTAAGTTATCAGTGGGAAAAAGATGGTGTTGCTATTGAAGGAGCCAATGAGGCTACTCTTGTATTGGATGATTTGACTGAGGACGATGGCGGGACCTACCACGTTGTTGTTTCCAATGGTACCTTGTCTGCACCGAGTAAAGAGGCTACGGTCGAAGTTGTTTCTGATTACGCTCGAATGGTTAATATTTCGACACGGGCATTTGTCGGTTTGGGCGATCAATCTTTGATTGCTGGTGCGGTGGTTGTTGGGAATGAGGGAGATAAGAAGAATATATTGCTTCGTGCGGTTGGACCAGGAATGAATCGAGAGTTTGGCTTTGAGGGGGTTATTGAGGATCCTCTCTTGCTGTTTACGGATGACCCCCTTTTAGTGGAGTTTGAAACAAATGATAATTGGGGGGATGATCCAAATGTTTCTGAAAATCGATTGATTATGCCTCGAGTCGGAGCATTTGCTTTAGAAGAAGGCAGTAAGGATGCTGTTCTGAGCCGGGAGATCGATGCTACAAGTTTCACGGGAGTTTTTACGGGTGTTGATGATAGTACGGGGCTTGGACTCGTGGAGTGTTATGATGCTGATGAGGATCCACTCGTGACAAATGCTCGAATTGTGAATCTGTCGACGCGTGCAGAAGTTCGTTTAGGTGAACAAATCGCGATCGCGGGATTTGTGGTTGATGGCGATACTGCGATCAACGTGTTGATTCGAGGAGTCGGAGAAGGGCTGAAACAAGTAAGTGATCTTCCCGACGAACTTCTTCTCCTGGATCCTCGTATTGATTTATATAGCATGGATTCTGAAAGTGGACCGGTACTAATTACTTCTAATGACGATTGGGAGCTTGGGCCCTCTTATCAATCTGTCCGTGCGATCGGGGCGAGTGTGGGAGCGTTTGACTTGCTCTCAGGAAGTGCTGATGCGGTTATGTTGGTGACGTTGCAGCCGGGGAGTTATTCTGTGCTTCTATCTGGAGCTAACTCTGGTACCGGTATTGGCTTGGTTGAAGTCTATGAAGTCCGAAACGAGTGGTCACTTCCCTATGAAATTGCGGATTTGGATGTTTCTCCTCGATTGCTTTCCAAGGACTCACCTGAATTTCCCGAGGAGTTATTTGAGCAGGGGATCGATCGAGGTTGGGTACTGCTCGAATGGGTTATTCGCACGGATGGCACTGTCGAATTGGTCACTATTATTTCTTCAAGTCATCCAGAATTTGAGGAGTCTACAGTGGAGTCTTATAGCAATTCTCTCTGGGAACCTGGGAAAGTTGGTGGTCTTACGGTGAGAACTCGTGTTCAGCAGCGTATCAATCTTAGGCATTAGAAAAAGAGGATGTATGGAACTTTTTTGTGCTGAGCTTGGTTTAAGAGTCTGATTGCCGTCTGATTTTACTTGGAGACAAATTTAAAATCTAACAGTGATCACAGGTGGGGAATATCGTATTGCTCTTTCGCCTATTTATTCTCCTTGCTAATTTTTTTTCTCCTTAGACTCTTTGTCCTCTTTTTCTGCCTAATTGATCAACTTTTAGCCTTTCTAAAATTTTAGATTTTTTATTATATTTCGTTTCCTAACTTGTTTATCATTATGTTTTTAGTGTCATTTCGTAAGACAATATTCTCGTTAACAGTCGTATGCTTCGTTGCTATAATGACAGGTCAGGATTCAACCGAAACCGAGACTCCGATAGATAATTCCTACTGGGTTACTCAAAAATCGGCGGACGTTTTGATCATTCCGTGGAATCGAGATGCCGAGGGCGATCTCACAAGTATAAGTAAGACAGTGGATCTTCGGAATTATTTCGATGTGGATAAGACTGTTGCTCGTTTCACGATGGACGATGACGATTACTTTGATGTAGAGCTTTATCGTGATATCGCTCCATTCACTGTAAGTAATTTTTTGGATTATGTGGAGGATGGGGTGTATAATAGTACATTTTTTCATCGTTCTGTATCCGATTCGGTTTCGTTCCTTCAAGGGGGCGGATATTATGCTACGATACCGGTAGTTCCAGTGGGTCAAATTAGGACGCTCTTAAACAATCCGATCGAATCGAATACGACGGGTACGATTGCTATGGCGAAGTATTCGGATAATGAGAATTCTGCTACGAATCAGTGGTTTTTTAATATGGCGGACAACACCTCTTTCGATGGAGATGTCGAGAACCCAGTTAACGGTGGATATACCGTTTTTGGTAAGGTTCTGAGGGATGGAGTAGAGGATGTTCTCAAGAAGATCGAGGCACTAACCGTGTGGGATTTGACGGAGGATAATGAAAGTTCTCCATTTGGGTATGTCCCACTGAGAGATCGTTTCACGGGAGCTGGTCGTGTCACGGCGGATGATTTGGTTACGATCGAGTCTATTGAGTGGCTTTTTAAATTTCCTGGTACTGCAGAGACTCAAATGGGTGCAATTTTGAGTTTCACTTCAGATCAATCGGTGAGTAAACCGAGCATTATTACAAATTCGGTGCTCAATGCGGACCTGAGTGAAGTTGTCCTGACAGTTGATCGTACTAAAAATGGCGAAAGTACTGCCTATGTGACTGCTACGGATTTAGTTGGAAACTCTGAAACTGCAGAGATTAAAGTTTCAGTGGAAGATACTCATCCTAGGATTATAAGTTGGCCAGTAAGCCGTGTTGCGAGAGCAGGGGATACGGTTGTTTTGTCGGTTGAGGCTAAGGCTCAAAACGCAACTGAATTTGAGAGCAACTCTGATGTTTTCAATGATGCGAAAATCGATTCAGCATGGTATTTTGCTTGGCCGAATGGTAACGATTCGGTCGATGGTGAAGTACTGTTTGGTAGCGAAGACGAGTTGGGAGTTGAGTCGACTTTAGTATATGAGATACCTGCTGCCCTCAGCGATATACCTACTGCACCCAGCGATATACCTGTTGATGCCACCGTGGGGTCTACTTTGCCGATTTTCTGCGATGTAGTGACTGGGCATAATCGCCCAACAAGGGAGGAGACTCTGGTCGACGTGGAGATCGTGGAGGATTACGCTCGATTGGTTGGTATGGAATCTCGATCCTACGTTGGTCTTGGCCATAATCTTGGCTATGGAGAAGATTTGGTTGCTGGCTTCTCTTTGACGAGTGAGGCGGCAGAAAACGTGATCGTTAAAAGTATTTTAGTTCGTGGGGTGGTCGATGACGGAGTTGTTGATCCCGGTCTCGAAGTTTATAAAGGCATTACGTGGTTGGGAGAAAATAGAGACTGGATTGAGACGACGGCTTTAACTACCGCGATTGATAATATCAGTATTGATGGAGTAGAAAGCTTTTTTGAAGGATCTAGTGACGCTGCTTACCTTCTCGACGCTACTACTGCTGCTGCTGGAGCAGTTAATTCGGCGTATTTGTACGGAGAGGACGGGGCTAACGTGAGCAAAATGGGATTTGGTACTATCCAAGTCTATGATGCTGATGATGTCGATTATGGTGCTGATAGTGATAGTAGTACTTGGCCTGAGACTCGTATTTCAAATCTATCAGTTCGAGGAAAAGTCACCGTGGATTATCCTAAGCTCAACTTAGAGTTCGTGGTCATGGGAGAGGGGAAGAAGATCAATCTTTTGATTCGCGGGGTAGGGACGTCTTTGGAGACGATTTCTAATGATTTTTCTCGTGAAGTGTTGATTGCTGATCCTCGAATTAAATTGTTTAAAGAGGGTGTAGAGGTGGCTATTTCTGAGAACGACAACTGGATCGACTCACGCAACAAAAGTAATATTGAAGCGATTACAGCTCGGGCCGGAGCGTTTGATTTGTATGAAGAGGTTCCCAGTTTGGAGACGGATGTTGATTCGACTCTAGGTAAGGACGCGGCTTTGTTTGTGGTTCTTGAAGAAGGCACTTATACGATAGAATTGTCTGACGCTGACGTAGAGGGCATTGGTGGTATTGGGCTCATCGAAATTTACGAAGTGCGCTAATTTCATTTCGCCTGTTAGGTATTGTTTGATGAATTTGTTGTCCGAATTGAGGAAAGTTCACTCAAGACTTGACTTGAGGGCGAGCTGAAGCAGATTTTGCGATCTCTTTTGAGAATGCCAGGGTAGCTCAGTGGTAGAGCAGGAGACTCATAAGCTCTTGGTCGGCAGTTCAAATCTGCCCCTTGGTACCATTCTCGAAGATTAAGGCCGACTCGCTATGCGAGTCGGCTTTTATTTTGTTTTGGTGTTATATGTGGATCTGCGGCGAATAGGGCACTGTGTTCTGTATTGCCAGAAATGGGTGGGCTGACAATGCTTCTCGTTTATGGGGAATTTCCATTGTTGGCTACGTTTCGTCTCTCTCTGGAGTTTCTGCTTTTTTGGGGCACTTGGCTTGAGTGAAGAGGTGTACTCGGAGCGCGTTGTCGAGATCATCGAAAAGAGTTATAATCTCGAGGAGGATGCAGAGGGTTTGATCGCTGCATTTATTGAAGAAGATCCGAAGCATCCAAGGGGGCATTTTTTGAAAGCGGCTCGGCTTTACTGGCTTCAGTATTATGCGGGGTATGATGTTGAGCTCAGTGCTGAATTTGAAAGAGCAGCAATGGATGCCTTGGCAGTGGCAAAGCGATTCAACTCTAATAATAAGCGTGATGAAGATGCCTTGTTCTTTTTGGGGATGGTGGAGTTGAACTTGGCTCGATATTACGTGGATCGAGAGCGATGGGTTTCCGCTTTCTTCAAGGCACGATCTGGGATGAAGCATCTGCGTCGGGTGCTTCGATTAAATCCTGATTATCACGATGCGAAGCAGCCGTTTGGTTTAGCGAATTGCTATTTGGCAGATGCGCCGAGTTTTTTGAAGGTCTTTGCCCGTTTGGTGCGGTTCCGGGGGGATTATTCTGAAGGGATGAGGTTGTTACGGGAGTCGAAGCGTTTGGGCTATTACACGCGATATGAGAGCTCTCTTTATATTGCCGATGTGAGTTGGGCTGTGCAGCAAGATGCGGCGATCGCACAGGTGGAGATACAAGAGCTTGTTGATCGATTTCCCCGAAACGTGTTTTTTCATCTGAATCTGGCGATATTGGAGGAGAAACAGGGAGATCGTGAGGCTGCGATTGAGCGTTTGCGGCATCTTGTGACGATGCCTGAGTTGGACGATTTTTTGGATCTTTATGTAGAGGCTTACTTAAAGCTCGGATATTTTATCAATTTGAATGGTGAGCATGAGGAAGCCTTGGACTATATCGAAAGGGGGCTCGAGGCTCTGGGGGAGAGGGAAAATGCTCTATCGCTGGTTTCGATGGCGATGTTTCTAAAGGGAAGTGTTTTGTGCGATTTGAGGCGTATGGATGATGGATTGAATGTATTGAGGTCGATCAAGCGCGAGTGGCATCCTGCTTTATTTGGAAGAGCACAGGAAAAGATTAAAGAGATGGAAGCGAGTAAACGGAGTGCGGAAGAGCTTTAAGTGATTGAGTGGTCATGAATTCTCTCGTGATCCTTTTTAGGTTCGAGGTGGCTTGATATTTGAACTTTTTTGCCGAGAGTCTTTTTGATCCGGTTTTCAATCTCTGTTGCAATTTGATGTGCTTCTTGGATTGAAAGCTCGTCCTCAAATAGGAGATGAAAATCGATCCTATGACCTTCTCCAGTATTGAGATGTTTGAGGCCATGGTATTCTATTTCGAACTCGGCTTTTGCTTGGTCCAAAATTTCGATTAGAGTGCTGTCCACCTTCGGATCTGCTTTGTCCATTAGGCCTTCGATGCTTTCTCTGCTGAGCTTGTAACCAGAGTAGAGTATATTGAGAGCTACGACGATTGCACAAATTGGGTCTAAGGGCTTCCAACCTGTCATCCAAGTAAGAGCGACGCCTACAGCAACTCCAAGGCTTGTCCACGCATCTGTGAGGACATGGATTCCATTGGCTCGTAGAATGAGAGAATCTCTACGTTTTCCGACCACGATGAGGTAGGAGCCCAAGGCGGCATTAATGAAAAGAGCTGAAATAGTAAGATATAGGCCTGTATCGAGATTTTGTATTTCAATTCCGTTGATCCATTTGTGGATAGATTCGAAGAGTATGAAGATTGCAGCGATGGTTATCATTGCTCCCTCAAATCCCGCTGAGATGAAGCTGATCTTTGTGTGCCCGTAATGATGTTCTTGATCGGCGGGCTTGTTGACGAGCCAGAGGCTGTAAGTGGCGAATGCTACTGCGAGTACATGCACAACGGATTCTGCGGCGTCGCTCAATATCGCGGCGGATCCAGTCGTTAGGTAGGCATAGGATTTTATGCCAAACATTCCGCAGCCGATCCAAAGAGAGAGTCTCATGGCGAGGCGCTTTTCCCTGATGGATTCTGCTGATTGCGAACTCATTTTGGACAGTTTATGTGCACTCTCGAGTTTGGCAACAGCGATTGTTCTGTGGTAAATGTGGGCACAAAAAAGCCCGCTTAGTACGGGCTGTTTTGGTACTGTCTTTCAGTGAGAGTTGGCTAAAAGCGAAGAGTTATCTCGCTGAAGTTTAGGCCGCTTCTTGAATTTGCTAAATAAAGTTGGTCTTCCATTCTTGAAGCACTCACTCGTTGAATTGAGCTTGAGGTCGTGTTGAGTCCAGTTGACTCGGAATAGGCATAGCCCACGGGCTCGAGATATTTGTCTCTGAGTTCTTGCTGAAGAGGGCTGTTACGTGACTGTAGTTTGCTAAAGCTAAGGGCTTCTTCTATATCCAAGCCCTCTAGTGGCTTCGAGAGAACAAGAGCGAGTGCTTTTGTGTCCAGTTTAAGTGTGTCCAAGCTCGCTTCTCTGTTTGATCGCTCAGTCGTTTTAGCGGCTATTGCTGGTTTTTTACCAGTCTCTTGGTTGGAATTAAAGGCAACCGTTTGGGCCATCGATGTGCCAATATCGGGTGCGATAGCAATTTCTAGAGATGATTGAATTTGGTTTTCTGTAGGAATTGGGGTGACGGCAAATGTTGGGATTTGAGCTCCCGATGGAGTCTGATTTGTATCTGCGGTTTGAAGGGAGTTGATCCCTATAACTCCAACAAAAAGAAAGGCTCCTCCTGAGAGAGCAGCACATCCGTAGGTGCATGCACGTTTTGCATTAGACCAGAAATGAGCAGTAAATACGCCGTTGCCGCTAGATTGATTTTGAAGCTGAAGGCGTTGCTTTATTATGAGCTCCCGCTCAAACGTCTTCCAGAATTCAGGATTAGGGTGCTCTGCACGCTTTAGGCGTACAAGTTCTTCTAAGCTAACTTTTCCTCGGTTTTTTGGCATTACTTTGTATAGACAACAATTATTAAGAAACATTCAAATATTTCTAATAAAATTGTTAATTTGTTTATTTTTGGGGTAACTGATTTGGGGTATTGAAGTGTTATGGCTGCTCTTTGTGTTTGTAAAGTGCTAATCTCCATTGAGATATATTGACGTCTTGTGCTTGCTAGTGTTTTGTGAGCTCTCCTTCTGATATAATACCTTTTATGATAGGAATTTGTCTGCGACGAAGAATAAGGACGGAAAGACAACAGAAGAGGGTTAGGACAGCGAGGAGTCCGAGTTTGCCTCGCTCACCCTCCCATCCCAATTTTGTTATATGACCGATGAGAGCACCGGTCATCAAGCCGGATCCGAGAATTGCACCATAGACGACGCTTTGGGGGAGGAGGAGGAGAATACATGCTATTAGCTCGAGTGAACCTATTATAAGGTGACCATAAGGCATGTTGAGCTCTTCGAATATCGCTATGGATTGCTCGTTGCCTGTGAATTTGAAAACGAGGGTTTGGCCCATTATGATAACAGCGACGATTTGAGCGAACCAAGAGGTGGTGGTAGGTTTTAAGTTCATTGGTGGTAGGGGGCTTAGTTGTTTCGGATATAGGGGGCTAGCGTGGATTCGGCGGGAACGTAGAGATGATCGAAGCTTAGTTCGTTTATCGAGCGACACCCGGTCGCTGCGACGATTTCATCAAGGTCCTTGTTGAGGTTCTTTACGTAATTATTTACTCGTGCGGCTTTTACTGCGATATCTAATCCGTGTTGAAGATCTGGTTCGTGTGTCGTTATGCCTACTGGGCAGGTATTGTTGCCGCATTGCATGGCTTGAATGCAGCCGAGTGAAAGCATGAAGCCGCGTGCGGTGCAAATTGCGTTGGCTCCGAGACAAAATGCGATCATCTGGCGACCAGGGCTAATGAGTTTGCCGGAGGCGAGGAGTTTGAGCCGGTTGCGAACTCCGGCCTCGAGTAAAATATCGTTGGCACCTTTTAGTGCGGGAAAGAGTGGCATGCCAACGCGGTCGATAAACGCCCGTGGGGCAGCACCGGTGCCTCCTTCCGAACCATCGATTGTTATCCAATCTGGAAAAATGTTTTGTCGTTTGAAATCGTGAACCATCTCTCGAAATTCGCTTAGATTTCCGAGGCAGAGTTTTATACCGACTGGTATCTTGGAAATGGTTTGAACCCTTGCTATGAAAGCGGTGAGACTACTGTAGTCCTTGCATTCTTCATGGTGGGCGGGGGAGCTGACATCAGCACCTCGAGGAACTCCGCGGAGTGTTGCGATTTCTTCGGTGACTTTCTCTTTGGGAAGAAGTCCTCCTTTTCCGGGTTTTGCTCCTTGGGACAGTTTTATTTCGATCATCTTTATGCAGGGATCAGATGCGAGCTCTTCAAGAAGCTTTTCACTGAGAGATCCGTCATGATTGCGTACGCCAAATTTGGCGGTTCCCATTTGGAAAATGAGATCGCAGCCTTCCATCAGGTGATATTTGGGGTAGCCCCCTTCTCCTGTATTCATAGGAATGCCTGCGGATTTTGCACCTCGGGCAAGGGCTCGGACGGCATTTCGACCTAATGCTCCGTAGCTCATTCCGGAAATTATAACGGGATTGTTAATGGTGTAGGTGCTTTCTATTCCGCGTTCTTCGCCGAAGGTGAGAGAAAAAGGGATGTGTGCACTCTTGTCGCAGGGGAACATGGAGTGCCGAATCTTTAGCTCTGTGGCATCGAATTCGTGGAGAGAGCCGAAGGAGCGTGCGGAATCCATGTCGAGAGACTTGCGATAGACCTCGACGCGTTCGGTGCGATTAAATGGTTTTTCTTCTGTGTCGCTGGCGAAGAGGTATTGTCTGAGCTCAGGGCCGATGCTTTCTAGAATGTACCTTCCTTGTGCGAGGATACCGAAATTTCTAAGAATGGCGTGTCCCTTTTGCGCATACAGGTAGTAGGTGTTGATTATGGTAAGGAAAAAGGCCGTGATTGTGAGAAAGTGAAAATAGAAGGACAGTTGTAGTCCTGCTAGGAAGAATGCGATCGTAATGATCGGCAGGGACAAATTTACAAACTTAGCGAGTTTATGAAGGTCGACCGAAAGTTTTCCTGTAATCATAAAATAGGGTGTAATTTGGAATTAGGGATAATTGCCTTCTTAGAGACTGTTAAATAAGTAGGCTTCTTCGTATGTTCGTATCTTTTTCGCCCAAATTTCGTTTGCTCATTTCAATGTGCCGCTTGGCACACTTCAAATCGCAATCCGATATTTTGGCTGAAAAATCTAATTCACCTACTCGTGCAGACTTATTTAACAGTCTCTTAGGGGGCTAGGTAGCCATTTATTATGAAGCCTAATCCAATGCAGAGACCACTGACAAATGAAATATAGGAGATTCTTAAAAAGCGGAACTTCGGCTGTAGTACGTCATGACTGAGGTGATACATGTCTATGGCGATTTCTCTGGATAGAGCGGCGGTGTCCTGAGTGATGGTTGCCATACGCTCGAGGTATTCTTCCTTGGTGAACTGGGTGATTCCGGAAAAATGTAAAGGGTGCCGCCGATCCTTTTCTCTTCGCTGAAAGCGTTTGGGCATGAGGCAGAGTACGGAAGAGATAATGGTGATCACCGCACCGAGAAGAAATATGATAACTCCGTTTTGCCATTGCGGTGTGTCGATCTTTGATAGGGCAAATGGAATTAGAACGGCACTTATGGTTAGGATGCCTTGGGCACGGCGATCTGCCATGCTGATGTACTGTACATGTTTATTTTCGATGCTTGAGAGGAGAGACCCTTTGGCAATCTGTTGGAATTTAGCAGTTATAGTGTCCGTTTCAGGCATATGTGAACGCTGAGTGTTTCATGGGACAAGGCCAAGTGAATTGAACTCATTGATGAGCATATAAAGAAATCGCAGAGATCTATAGAATTGGCTGCATCTGGTTTCGGTTGAGTTCTTATTGGGCATGTCAATTCGAAGAATTGAATGGCTGTTTGTAAAAAGAGGACAGATTTGTAGTGATTCGCTGGACAGTTTTCTGCCTTTGCGCTTGAAGAGTGGCTGAAGGTGCTTCACAACATAAGAAGCTCTACTGATGTAGGTTCTCTTTCTTAAGAGTTTTTAATATATAACAAATACGATCATGCCTGTAGCAACACCTAAGCAATACGAAGCGATGTTAGATGCCGCCCAAAAGGGTGGGTACGCTTATCCTGCGGTTAACGTGACGTCTATCGTCTCTATTAACGCTGCTCTCAAGGCCTTTGCCGACAAAAAGTCGGACGGGATTATCCAAGTGTCTACTGGAGGCGGACAATTCGCTTCTGGTTTAAACAATAACGACGCTGCTTTTGGAGCGATTGTTCTCGCTGAGGCAACTTACCTTTTGGCTGAGAAATACGATGTCTTGGTTGGTCTCCATACCGATCATTGCCATCCTGAGAAGGTTGACGGATTTCTACGTCCCCTTTTGGAAGCATCTCGCAAGAGAATTGCTGAAGGGAAAGGTCCTCTTTTCAATTCTCACATGTTTGATGGTTCTGTGGTCGCTCTTGATGAGAACCTCAAGATCTCTAAGGGATTGTTGAAAGAATGTGCTGAACTTGATATCATCCTCGAAGTAGAAGCAGGATGTGTTGGAGGAGAAGAGGATGGACACGATACTTCCGGTCTACCTGCTGAAAAGCTTTATACTTCAACAGAAGATATGCTTGAGGTTTATGAAGCCTTGAAGCCAATCGGTCGCTTCTTGTTCGCAGCGACATTTGGAAATGTTCACGGTGCTTATAAGCCTGGTTCAGTTAAGCTTCAGCCAAAGATTTTGCGTGATGGCCAACAGGCTGTGATAGCTAAGCATGGTGCGGAAGCTGAGATGGATCTCGTCTTCCACGGTGGTTCAGGTTCGGAGTTGAGCGATATTCGCGAGACTTTGGGATATGGTGTCGTAAAAATGAACATTGATACAGACACTCAATACTCATTCACACGCCCAATCGTTACCCACATTTGCGAAAACATTGAAGGCGTTCTTAAGGTTGATGGTGAAGTCGGAAATAAGAAGGCTTATGACCCTCGTTCTTACCTTAAGAAAGCGGAGAAAAGCATGGCAGACCGTATGGCGGTTGCTTGTGAGGATCTCCTTTCTGTTGGCAAGACGATCTTTGGTACAGTCTAGATTGTACTAGTCAGATTTAAAATTATACAAAAAAGCCCATTCGTTTTTGCGATTGGGCTTTTTTTTGTCGAAATGCATTTGTGGCGTTCTCTTACTAGGAACGCTTTTTATGTGTTTCAAGCCTAGCTTGATTGGTCGTAGTATCGGCAAATTGTGGCTTTTGCTATTCCGCCACCGAGGAGCCCTCCGAGAATGGGAGCGATCACGTAGACCGTAAGCCAGCCATGACCATTTGTGGAAAATGGTACCGTTCCCCAGCCTACTAGACTTGAGAACAGGCGAGGAGCGAGATCTCGTGCTGGATTGAATCCGCCTTGTGAAATTGGGGCGTAGAGTGAAATCAGAATGACAATGACCAGTCCTATGAGAAGGGGGGCGGCTTTGCTTGGGATATTTGAGTTTTTAGGATGAGTGATTCCAAAAATAGCGAATACGAGAAGGGCGGTCCCGACGAATTCTGCTAGGAATGCGTGAACGGTAGTTATGTGTTTGGCTGCGTGTTCACTAATGGGTTTCCCTCCGGGATTGGGATAGAATTCACCAAAAATCATTGCAGATGCCTCGCTACCGTTTTCGCCTCGGATGATCGTGTTGCTGCTTTCGTAGAGGTCGATGGAGCCTCCGTAGATGGCATAAACGAGTGCGGCTGCGATAAATGCTCCGACGAATTGGCAGAGGATATAGCTCGGAACACGCTTCCAAGGGAAAGAGCCAAAGGTTGCCATGGCGATTGATACCGCAGGATTTAGGTGTGCTTGGCTTAGTTGGGCGGTGAGCATTATTGCTAAGGCCACTCCGCATCCCCATACGATGGCGACTTGGAAAATGCCAACTTGAGCATTGAAAGCCACCGCTGTGGCTACGGTGCTACAGCCTATTAGTACGAGTAGAAAGGTGCCGAGAGTCTCACCCAAAATCCATCTGAGAGTAGTCGTCATGATGTAGGTTTTTGAAAAGACAGACTAATAGGGGTGTCTACGGTGTCTAGGCGAGCCCTAATTGGGAACGGATACGTGACATGAGAGACTGTGTTTTCGAAGTGATTCTTCGGATTGTCTGGACCTATCCGTCTCTCAACCTTTTTAGGTGATGTTCTGTCTTAGGTTGAGGCTTGATCTAAGGCACTCGAGGATGCTCGCTCTAATGCGAGTTGTAGTGTATCTAAAAGGACGGGCTTGCTTAGATAATCATTCATTCCCGCGTTGAGGGCACGCTGCATGTCTTCCCGCATTGCCCCGGCGGTAACGGCAATGATCCATGGTTCGTAGCCTAGGTTGAGTTCTCTAATCTTTCGCGTTGCTTCTTTGCCATCCATTACGGGCATTTGAACGTCCATGAGAACGATCTCAAAGCGTTGTTTTTTGATGGCTTCGATGGCTTCTTTACCATTGTCCACTTCAACCGTTTTGTAACCTAGTTTATCGAGGAGCATGATGCCAACTTTCCGGTTGGTTTCATTGTCGTCTACGAGGAGGATTAGTGGCTTTTCAGCAGCCTCTCCTAGGGGGGGGGCGTTGTTTGCCTCGTTCGCGTTTAGTGTGAGTGTCTCGTCTTCGGGGTCAATGGATGCTTGATTTAGGACTTGTTTGAATGCTTCAGCGAGAAAGTGTGGTTTGATCGGTTTTGACAGAGAGGCGTCGAAGCTTGGGCCAGACTCGATAACACTAGATGACGCGATTGATATACAGCGCGTTTCGCTGCAACTGGTAACGGTGGTCTTGAGTTCCTTGGCAAGATCATTGCCACTTCTATCGGGGAGACTCAGGTCGATAATCGCAAGATCGATTAGGTCTGGTTTATTCCTTGTTATGTTTAATGCTTCTGCAGCGCTAGAGGCATCGATGACGTCCATCTTCCAACTCTTCGCGTAGCGTATAATGAGCTTTTTCTGTATCTCACTATCTTCTACTACAAGGAGTCGTTTTCCTGCTAACTCGTCATAGTTACGCCGCAGTGAAATCTCGCTGATAGCTTCGTAGGGGAGTCTGAAGTGGAAATTGGATCCTTTGAATTCTTCGCTTTGGACTGCCAGATCTCCTCCCATTACCTCGACGAGCTTTTTACTGATTGCGAGCCCTAGACCAGTTCCTCCTCGATTGTTGTTATCCCCGCCACTGAGTTGGCTGAATGACTTAAAAAGTCGGTCTATTTGGTGCTTAGGAATCCCAATGCCGCTGTCTTTAATGGAGAACTCTATGGTATGGTGTGTCTTTACTGATTTTAAAAGTGAGACCGTGATGTAAATGTAACCGGCGTCAGTGAACTTGATCGCGTTGCCGATTAGGTTGACCAGAATTTGGCGTAGTCGAGCGGTGTCCCCAATCAGTGTCTCCGGGACGTTGTCATTGATGTAGTAGGCAAGTTCTAGCTTTTTGCTCGAGACTTGCTCCATGAATAAGTCGAGGCTGAGTTCTACGCATTCTCGTAGACTGAAGGGATCTTGCTCTATATCTATTTTTCCAGCTTCGATCTTCGAATAGTCTAAAATATCATTAATAATGGATACGACATTTGATCCGCTGATTTCGATAACCTTTACAAGATCGCGTTGGTCTTTGCTCAATTCGGTTTGATTGAGAAGGTTGGTCATACCGATTACTCCATTAAGGGGAGTTCGGATTTCATGACTCATTGACGCGAGAAATGCACTTTTAGCTTTGTTTTCTGAGTCTGCTTTTTTTGCAGCTTCCTTAAGCTTTAAATTGGCTTCTTTGAGTGCTCTTGTACGTTCGTCGACGATTGTCATCAGACCCGCTTGTTTTTTTGCGGCATGTCTGGAAAAGAGAAAGAGAACGAGTACGGTGGTAATTATTCCCGTTGCGAAATAGATGTATGGTTTGTTTTCCAAATCGAGATCGGGAAACAGAGCGAGCATCCCTGCGTTGGCCGGAGCCGTTAGTCCTAGCACGAATGTTGTATACACGATAGAGGCAATGCTGTTTCTTGATTTCTTTTTGAAATCGCTTTGAACTTTTCTGGATCGTTCGGTGCCATGGTTGGAGTGCATACGGTTAGTAGGGATCGATGCAGTTAAAAGGAGATGAGGCGGCAATATCAACAAATGATGGATTCTCCCTAGTTTTTAATCAAATATTGATATACGATTGAGGTGTTTACACTAGAAATGTTGGGATGAATCGTTTTTGTGGCAAGTTGTCGTCGGGTTTAGCCAAGAATTGTATATTCTTACTTATGAGTTGTTTTGAAATAGTTGGCTTGTGTTTAACACTGGCCAGTTAGCCTCGAATTGTATTCATCGATTATAGATTGGGATTTATGAATAAAGAGATGATTTTAGCTACAGTTGCCTTACCTGATTGGTTGTTCGAACAAGATTACCTCATTTTTTTGGCTCTTTTGGGGTGGATGTTGATCGCTTTGTTGGCATGGGCGAATCCGTTAGGAGGAACTCAGGAGCCTGAACGCCGCAGACGGTGGTTGTGGTTTGGCTTTTTTGGGATGGCTCAGGCTGTTGCTGAATTGTCAAAAATTTTGTCGTTTTCGGATCCATTTTTCCGAGCATTTCATTTCGAACCTGCCTTTGAAATGTTAGGGTATGGTTTCTTGATCGATTTTTCTCTGAGACGTCTCAATCGTTTCCGAGGGAAGTTTGTTTTGCCTGTCGCTTCTGTTGCTGGATTCATCTTAGGACTGGCTCTTCAACCTGATGCCATGGTGTATACTCGGGTATTGGCAATCTTGGTGGTTTTCGCAGCCTGTGTAAGTGGTGCTAAGGTTTTTCTAAACGTAGCGAAATCGGTTGGGGGGTGGCAGTGTAATGTAATCGCGATTGGTTTGTTGTTTTCGCTCGTTTCGTTCCTGCTGGAGCCGAGTAGTCGAACCTCTTTGGCTTCTAGTAGTTTTTCGGATGTTTCTGCGTATCCGTATTTTGGTTTTAGTTATTTGATCGCCCGAATCGTAGCGGCTTGGACTATTTTGTCGGCATTCTGGGGGTATCGTTTGTTTCGACGAATCAATGAAGTGACGCCACAGGTTCAGAGTCAGCTTGTTTTATGGGGGTATCGAATCATGCCGATCGCATTGATCCTCATTCTTGTATCTGGTTTTTTCGTCACGGGATGGAATGGTACTAGGTTGAGGGCATCGATGGAATTGGATTATATTTCACGATCTCAAATCGCCGCGTTGCCGATGCCTGCGACGTTACCAGAGGAGATTTGGCTGGAGCAGGGCGGGAGTGAATTTGATTTTTGGCCCGTGCTTGAGCAGCGTCTGCAGGCTTTGCAGCGAATTGGTGGGGATGTGTTAAATGTATATCTTTGGCGCGGCGACGAGAATGGGATTCGTGCCCTTGCTGGAGATTCAATGCGAGGAGGGTATTTGCGATTGATGGAGTCAGCTGAGGATCGGCTGGTGGGAGTT
>CAWVWU010000052.1:0-20632 GCA_963933925.1 uncultured Puniceicoccaceae bacterium | reverse complement strand
GCAATATTTGAGAAATTACCTCGCCGCCGCTTGAGGATTTATGAAACGTTTGGGTCTATGCTACGTCGCTCCACAACCGAATATCGACTCAACAAAAGAACAGAGCAATGGCTCGAAGCACGACACGCCGCGGAATCACTCGCAGAATATGGATTTTCAAAGTTACAATATAGCTTCGAAAACAATTCGGTTCTCGACCAAAGTTTCCTTGATCCGAGCGGGGCAAACGGTCTCGAACTTCCCTCGACAAGCCATTTTTCATCTGATGTAGACACCTCTAGCCTATCACTCACAGGCGGACTAATCCCAAATAGTTCCACATTAACTGTCTTCGATGCAACAGCACACAACAACGCATACGATCCCCTCAAAGGTACAGTCGCCCGTATCCAAGAAATTCCCATTTACGCCAAAGCAACTGTAAACGATTCAACAACAGGTCATACAACGACCGCCTATGTCACTCAGACCCTGCAAGTACGAGATGTCGACCTCTTCTCTCACGCGGCGTTTTACAACATGGATCTAGAGATCTCTCCAGGTCCCAAAATGGACATCTACGGCCCCGTCCACACCAACGGAAACCTCTACGTACAAAGCTGGGGTGGACTCGATTTTCACGACCAAGTTACCACCGCAAAACACATGTACTACGGGTGGGGCACCGACGATAGTAACGCACAAGGTAGCGGGGGTGAATCGCTACAAACCGGTGATGTCAAATTCATAGATGGCGATGGAAGCCAAACTTCAATGAAGACCGATGGCAGCTATATGGATTCGATGATGGGCAGTGGTTCACTCTCATCAGAATGGAGATCCTACGCTTCAAACCGCTGGGGCGGAAATCTCCTCACTTCAGACCACGGCGTTCAAAGCACCAAGTCAGTTGCCTTCGACGACTATCAATCAGACGACCCAACGACAGACGCTTACGACCCCGTAAATTCAGGACACGCTCTGATCGAACCCGCTCTATTAATGGCAGACTCTGAATATGTTGAAGAAGTCGAAAACCAAAAAATCGCTAACCTCGCAGGTTTACGTTTCGTCTGGGATGCTATGACGAACGACATTTCTGCATACAGTGCAAATGGCACCCTCCTCGATATCGCAGCCTTAGAAGAGCCTGACAGTGATGAGGATAGTGAAGCATTTGATTCTAGTGACTATCTCTGGAAAGTTAAAAGAAACGGAATGTACGACCCACGCCGTGACAGAGAAATCGATATCCTTGATATAAACATCGGAAAACTAGAGCAACTCATTGAAGATCCAGGGTCCGACGCGGCCGACAAAATTGGTGATTTCAATCCAATAACCGATTGGAATGGAGTAGTCTATGTAGAGGTTAGCTCAAGCTCTGGAACTCCAAGCAAAGCCGCACAATTAAACTGGTCAGCAGTGCGTATTTGGGGAGGAAGTACCGTAAGCGGTGATAGCCAACAAGGTATCCCGAGTCGAGGATCCGAGCCAGGAATGTCGTTCGGCACCAACAACGCAGTCTACATCAGAGGTGACTTCAATGCGGATGGCGTCCACCATAACAGCAGCGATGAAAAGCACAGTGCTCAAATGGCCGAAGACGGCGAAGTCCCCGTAGCAATCTACGGAGATAGTATAACCATTTTATCCAATGACTGGGACGACGACTACTCGATCGACCAATACGACAACGGAACGTGGAGTAAGCCTTCAGCGGATCCAGTCGAAATTTCCGCAGCGATAGTGACTGGGCTTATTCCATCCGATGCCGCCGACAATGGAGCTTCTAGCGGCGGACTTCACAATTTTCCACGTTTCATAGAAAACTGGAGTGGCAAAGATCTATACATCCGAGGATCGTTCGTCGCCCTCTACGAGAGCGAAATCGATACCAGCGTATGGAAGATTGACTACTATCGCCCACCCAACAGAAAATGGGGATTTCACGAATTCTTCGCCAGCGGCATCTACCCCCCTGGAAGCCCCATTCTACGTACCTATCGCCGTATCAATTACGAAACACTATCCGCAGCTGAATACGAATCTGCCGTAAGTGGCATCGGTTGGGCAGAATAAATTGATCCGCAAGAATCCTCTCCTATGAGAGGATATCTCGTATCATCCCATCAACCACTTGAGGATTCGCCTTTCCGCGACTCTTCTTCATGACCTGTCCCTTGAGGGAATTGAGCGCCTTCTCGTTTCCTGAACGGAAATCTTCCACGGGCTTCGGATTTTCAGCTATCGCTTCTTCACACCAAGCTTTCACCTGATCTTCGTCGAAGTCTGGCTTCAAACCCTTGCGCTCGATAACTTCGTCAGCCAATTCACCGGTATTAAACATTTCAGTGAAAACTTCCTTAGCGATCTGCTTCGTAATCACGCCCTTATCAATCGCCGAAACGAGAGACAACAAATGAGCAGCTCTCACCTTACAGTCACTCAACGATTGCTTCGCGTCAGACAACTCACGCAATAAATCATTCGCGATAAAGTTGCCAATTGCCTGCCCACTCTTCGGAGCCTGAGTAACAGCCTCTTCGAAATATTCGCTCAACTCACGATCTGGAACCAACACCGAAGTAATAGAATACGGCAAATCGTAATCCAAAACATAACGACGTTGCTTCTCAAACGGCAGCTCAGGAATTTCAGCCTGAAGACGATTTTTCCACTCATCATCGACCATCACCGGCATCAAATCGGGATCGGGGAAATAACGGTAATCGTGAGCATCCTCCTTCTTACGCATCTCTTCCGTACGGCCATGATCGGCATCCCAACGCCATGTGGCTTGGATGATCTTACGTCCCTTCTTTAGCTCAGAAGTCTGACGACGGATTTCGTAATCGATACCGTTCTTAACTCCGGTAATACTATTAAGGTTCTTCAGTTCGATCTTCGCACCGAGTTCCGTCTGCCCCACAGGACGAACAGAAATATTCGCATCCGCACGCATCTGCCCCTTCTCCATATCGCAGTCAGAAATACCGCAATAAATCATAGTCTGACGAATCGACGTCAAAAACGCGAACGCCTCCTCAGCCGAACTCATATCTGGATCACTCACGATTTCCATCAAAGAAGTTCCAGCACGATTGTAGTCGACCAAACTGTCTTCAGAAAAGTGACTCAATTTCCCAACGTCGTTCTCCAAATGGATACGCGTCAATTTCACCGTACGGTGATCCCCCATGACAGCACGCGTCGATCCAGGAAGCTCGATTTCAACTTCGCCCCCATCACAGATCGGTTGGTCGAATTGCGTGATCTGATAGTTATTTGGGCTATCGGGATAAAAATAATTTTTGCGATCCCACTTACACACGTCTGGAATCTTACACTTCAAAGCGAGCCCCGCCTTAATAATGCCATCCAACGCCTTCTTGTTCATAACGGGCAAAGCACCCGGCAAGCCCAAGATAACAGGATCCGTCAACGAATTGGGCTCATAGCCAAATCCAGCTGGGCATGTTGTGAAAATTTTCGATTCCGCCTTAATTTGCACGTGAACCTCGAGACCTATAACTGCTTCGTATTCCATCTTATGTCTATCGAAGTCCGATTTTAAAGTTGTGGATGTTGGTTTTTAAAGTCGTGAGCCGACTCGAACGCCTGCCCGATACTCAACAACTCTTCTTCCTTAAATGGTTTTCCTAAAATCTGTAATCCGATCGGCAAGCCCTCCGCCGAAAACCCACAAGGTAATGACATACCAGGAATCCCCGCAAGATTCGCACTAATCGTGTAGATATCACTCAAATACATTGAGAGTGGATCTGCCGACTTCTCACCTTTCTTAAAAGCAGGAATCGGCGAAGTCGGAGCAATCAAGGCATCCACTTCTTCAAACGCCTTCATAAAGTCCCCGCGAATCATCGTGCGAACCTTTTGAGCTTTCAAATAGTAGGCATCATAATACCCGCTACTCAAAACGTAAGTCCCCAACATAATACGACGCTTTACCTCTTCACCAAAGCCTTCCGCTCGCGACTTGAAATAAAGATCGATATGGTCGTCATAACTTTCAGCACGATGCGTATAACGCACTCCATCATAACGAGCCAAATTCGACGAAGCCTCAGCAGTCGCCACAACATAATAGGTCGCAATCGCATACTCAGTATGCGGCAAGGAAACTTCCTTAACCTCACATCCAATACTCTTATAAAAGTCGATGGCTTTAAGAACGGGTTCGATCGCTGCGGTATCAGCCGCCAAATCGAAATACTCCTTAGGCAAGCCCAAGGTCCATTTCTTGCCTTTCAACTGCTCCATCGCAGCCACATAATCAACGACCTCCGCCTTAAACGACGTCGAATCTCTCTCGTCATGGCCTGAAATCGACTGCAACACCATGGCAACGTCTTCAACACTACGTCCCATAGGTCCGACTTGATCCAATGAAGATGCGAACGCCGCCAAACCAAAGCGAGACACTCTACCGTAAGTAGGTTTCAAACCAACAATCCCACAAAACGCTGCGGGCTGACGAATCGATCCACCGGTATCGCTTCCCAAAGAAACAACCGCTTGCCCCGCGGATACTGCTGCTGCAGATCCACCAGAACTGCCACCGGGAACACACTCAAGATTCCAAGGATTCGAACAGACCTTCGTCGCAGAATTTTCCGTAGAAGACCCCATGGCAAACTCGTCCATATTCAGGCGTCCCCAAAGCACAGATCCACTTGATTTCAACTTTTGAATACACGTAGCATCGTAAGGAGAAACAAAATTTCCGAGCATTTTACTGCTACAGGTCAAAGGCTGCCCCTTTACCGCAAGTACGTCCTTAATCCCGATTGGAATACCATCCAAGGGTCCACGTCCATCACCAGAAGCACGACGTGCATCCGATGCTTCTGCCTGTGCCAAGGCATCCTTTTCGTCACGGCTATTAAACGCCCCAACCTTGTCATCGACAGCTTGAGTACGATCAATAATCGCTTGAGTCAGCTCAACCGACGAAAGTTCTTTCTTTGCCAAGGACTGAGATAGTTCCGTAGCCGTTTTGTAAAATATTTCTTGAGACATCGTAGCTCCTCTTATTCGACAACCTTAGGCACGATCACCATGTTCTGGCGACTCGCTGGTGCGTTACTCATCGCTTCCTCAGGAGTAAACCCCTGAGTCGCAGAATCCTCTCTCCAGACATTCGTCACGGGGTGAGGATGCGCAGTGGGTTCGATACCATCGGTATCCAACTCACTGAGCTTTTCGACGTAGCCCACAATGGACACGAGATCGTTCGTAAATTTCACTTTCTCCTCATCGCTCAAAGAAATTCGAGCCAAGCGGGAAAGATAATCAATATCGATTTTTGAGGGATCTGACATGATAAATGGGTCAAAAATTAGTCGCGTAAATCGTACTTCGTGTTCTCACGAACCTGTTGCTGAATAACATCGAAGACCTTGTTTACTTCCTTATCGGTCAACGTCTTTTCGGATGATCGGAAGGTCATGGAAACCGCTAAGCTCTTCTTTCCTTCCGCAACTCCAGCTCCTTCGTAAACATCAAAGACATCCACGTTTTCGAGATCAAAGCCTTTCGCCGCCTTACTTGCAATCTTGCTCACTGCACGGACAACTTCAATCGAAGGCTCTTCTTTATCTACAACGATCGCCAAATCTTTCGCAGACGATGGGAATAAGCTAACGGGTTTGAACTTCGCACGCTTCTTATCGCGTAAACGCTCAGAGAAAATGCTAAACGATCCGGCGAAAACCTCTCCTTCGATGTCCATATCCTTGATACTCTTAAGATTTAAGAGTCCGATACTGGCGAAGAAACCTGCTTTAGGCTCTTCAATAACTGCGGCGTGGCCGACTTGCCAAGGGGATGCGTCATCAGTCACCGACTGAATACGGAACTTGCTCAAATCCATTCCCGCGAATTTTGCGATTCGCTCAACACGACGCTTAGCCGAGAAATAATCTTCGGATCCGGCTTCCTTCCAAGTACGCTCGGCACCGCCTGAACACTCCAAGAAACCAACGGAAATCATTTCCATCGTCTTACCCTTAACTTGGGTAAAGGTCCGTCCCGTTTCGAAGAAACGAGTCGCCCCTGTCTTTCGCGATTGATTGAGCTTCAAAACTTCAATCAATCCTGGAACGATACTAGAGCGCAATTGAGTCTGATCGCCGCTAATCGGGTTTTTCAACGCAAGCCCATCGATGTTACCACTTCCAGCAAATGCCTTCAATTCAGCTTCCGAACGTAGCGTGTAGGTTACGGTTTCATTAAAATCCTGACCGACTAAATACGCTCCGGAATTACGCACGAATTCCGTTATAGGATGATCTGTCTTATTTACCGCAGTCGCGAAGACCTGGCCCGAAGGGATGCGGTGAGAGCCATAGATACGTATCACTTCTTCAAGTAAATCGATTGGGCGACAAAGATCACCGCTACGGTGCGTCGGGATAGAAACCTTCCAACTACCGTCATCCTGCAAAGAAGTTGAAAGCTCAAGTGCTTCTAAGTTCTCCTGAATTTCTTCATCTGTAATTTCAAAACCGGCTTTGGCACGAACCCAATCACCTGAAAGCAATACCTCGTTTTCCCATACCGGAGCTCTTCCCACAACAGTACTAGGAGAGCAAACCTTACCGCCTGCGATTTCCACAATCAATTGTGCCGCACGCTTCGTAGCAAAATCAAGAGAAGCCGGATCGACGCCTCTTTCAAATCGGTACGAACTATCCGTAGACAAGGCCAAAGTCTTAGAGACCCAACGAATCGTCCCCGGGTTGAAATACGCGACCTCCAAAACGATATCAGTCGTATCGTCTTTTACCTCGGAGTTTTGTCCGCCCATCACACCCGCAATTGCCAATGCCTTCTTCTCGTCAGCAATAACAACCATACGCTCAGAAAGCTTACGTTCCTCGCCATCAAGGGTCACCATTGTCTCGCCTGAAGCAGCATTGCGAACGATGAGCTTGCCGCCTTCGATATCGCGGGCGTCGAATGCATGCATCGGATTACCGCATTCATGCATTACAAAATTTGTAACATCTACTATATTGTTAATCGGACGGAGTCCAACTGACGCCAATAGTTCCTGCATCCACGCAGGACTCGGGCCGATCTTAACGCCCTTGATGACTGTCGCCATGTAGTGAGGACAATCCTCTTCGCATTCGACACTCACTCCTGAGAAGATCGAATCATCGAGTTGAGTCGTCGCATCCTCAGCCAATCCATCGATTGATGGGTAGGTTAATTTACGGCGATACCACGCTGCCAATTCACGAGCGATTCCGATATGAGACAAACAATCAGGACGATTCGGCGTCACTTCCAAAGTGAATACAGTATCGCTATCAGTAAGGATTTCATTGATTGGAGTCCCCAATGCCGGACGATCTTCGAGAATCAACAAGCCTGCTCCATCCTCGCTCGCACCGAGTTCCTTACCGGAACACATCATACCATTGGATTCTACACCACGCAGCTTTGACTTCTTAATTTTGAAACCACCTGGAAGCTCTGCACCGATCATTGCGACCGGAACACGATCCCCTACTTTATAATTAGTAGCACCACAAACGATTGAAGTTTCGCCAATCTCGTCACCCAAACCAACGCGACACACACCAAGGCGATCCGCATCAGGATGTTGCTCACGCTCGAGGACTTCACCCACGACTACATTCTTGAGCTCGGGAATTCCAGTGGTCTCGATATCATCCACCTCAAACCCTAAAAGAGTTAGCGAGTCTGCGATTTCTTGAACGCTCTCCGAAAAATCGATGGAGCGTTTTAACCAATTTAGAGAAAGTTTCATATCAATTTGCTGAAGATCTAATACGGCAATTGTCTAATCTGATCTCATAAAGGCTGATTGCCGTACGGCCTTTACGGTTTTGCCCTTTCGGTGTCGGGCAACCTAACGCATTAAGAGAACTGCTTTAAGAAGCGGTGATCGTTTTGATAGAAATAACGGATATCATCGATTCCGTAGACGATCATCGCTATACGCTCGATCCCCATTCCGAATGCGAATCCCGAATACACCTCTGGATCAATATCTACTGATTTGAAAACCTCAGGTTCAATCATCCCGCAGCCAGCGATCTCAACCCAGTCACTTCCGAGTTTCGCCAAGTGCTTCGAAGAGAAATCAACTTCGAAACTGGGTTCTGTATAAGGGAAAAAGTGTGGACGAAAACGAGTCGTCGTCCCCTTCCCGAGCAACTGCTCGAAGAAATAATCAAGCATCGCCTTCAAGTCGCGAACGGTAACGTTCTTGTCGACATACAATCCTTCCACTTGGTGGAAGTTCGCACTGTGCGTCGCATCAACAGTATCGCGGCGGAAACAACGGCCCGGAGAAATGATTCTCAATGGCGGCTCATTCTGAAGCATCGTGCGAATTTGAACCGACGATGTATGCGTGCGGAGCAAATAACGCTCTGCGTCTTTCTTAGATACGTTTCCAAACTGAGCGTCGTCTGGAAGATAAAATGTGTCCTGAAGCTCGCGAGCCGGATGATTGGCGGGAGTATTCAAAGCATCGAAACAGTAATACTCTGTCTCAACCTCAGTGCCTTCTGCTACAGTAAAACCGATTTGCTTAAAAATGCGGCTGATCTCCTCACGGATCTGAGTCAATGGATGGAATCCCCCTTGGGCGACTTCTGGAGAAGGCAACGATGGATCAATCGCGGGTCCTAATTTTGCAGCGATTTCCGCTTCGTCGATCGCAACAAGTACCTTGTCGTAAACCGCCTGCACTTCCTGTTTCGCCTGGTTGATCAACTTGCCAAAAACAGGACGATCAGCCTTTGCGACCGAACCCATGTTTTTCATGACTTGAGTCAAGGCTCCGTTGGGACCGGAAATTTCTGCTTTGAAGGCTTCGAAGCCCGCACGACTAGTGACCGCTTGTACCTTTGTCTTAGCGGATTCTACGATATTCTTGAGATCGTCTTCCATCTTGGAAATTGAGAGTGTTTCGTTGGTATTAGGACAAAAAAAAGGAGTCCGAGCAGAAACCCGAACTCCATTGATTTAAAGACTAAATTAGTATGTCCGACGGATTTCCGTCAATTGGACAAACTACTGAGCAGCCTTGGCCTTGAGAGCGTCTTTCGATTTGTCGACGATGCTCGCAAACGCGATAGGATCATTAACTGCGATATCAGCCAAAATCTTACGGTCCAAAGTAATCCCTGCAGCCTTAAGGCCTTCGGTGAAACGGCTGTAGCTCATTCCGAGCTCACGAGTCGCAGCGTTGATACGCACGATCCATAGTGAGCGCCAAGTGCGCTTCTTAACGCGACGGTCACGATAAGCGTATTTTAAGGCGTGTGCTACGGCTTCTTTTGCGTAACGGTACAAACGAGATTTATTCCCGAAATAACCCTTGGCCTTGTTAAGCATCTTCTTACGACGCCTGCGGTATGCTACTGAATTTGTTGCTCTAGGCATGTTTTATCCTTCTATTGATTCGTTCCGATAGGTCGCCCAAAATTAATTGTTACCTATGCGAAATATTATTGGTGAGTCAGAACTTAAAGTCCGTGAGGAAGTCCGCGCATCAAATTTGCTGCACGTCCTGGAGAGACTTCTTTATCTTGGCTGAGGGTGTGTTTCCTTTTATTCGTCTTCTGGTGAAGGTGATGTCGCATTCCTGGGGAACGGCGCATCAGTTTACCAGTGCCGGTTATTTTGAAACGTTTAGCTATTGATTTCTTTGTCTTTTGCATGACTGAAATGGGAAAACGGAGAGAAAGTAATAATTAATGCCCCTTGTAAAGGGCAATTCAGTTAATCGACTCCTTTTTTCATTCTCAGAGTTCAAACGAACACCGAGACAAAAGAAAACCCGCAACAAGTGCGGGTTCTCTTAAAAAAAAATGGAGCCGGCGATGGGACTCGAACCCGCAACCTACTGATTACAAATCAGTTGCTCTACCAATTGAGCTACGCCGGCATTTCAAACTGGTACCTCCCCTCGGACTTGAACCGAGAACCAATTGATTAAGAGTCAACTGCTCTACCAATTGAGCTAGGAAGGCGTGTATCAATTTGAAAGGTTGTGAAAAAGTGTTTTCTGAACCCTTATGTCAATACCCTTTTGATAAAAATCAAAAGTAATTTAAATTCCCCCTAGATCAGAAATCCTGGAGCTTTCCATCTGTTGTCGGAACGCTCTGGTAGTACCGTCCCCACACCTCTCCAATCAGGTAGATAGAGCCTGTGACGAGCAAAGGAGCCGTTTCTGTTACATCCAAAACGCACTCACCTTCCCGCGGAAACAATTCGTTAACGTCAGTGCGAATAACCTCTCCTGAATAGGTATCTGGAATAAGTGACTCCATCTCCTCAAAGGTACACGCACGCGACTGCTCCGGGATGACCAACCTCAAAGATCGAGCATAACGACAAACAACAGGAACCAACGCGGCCGCTCGATAACTCCCCATAACACCCATCACGACATCAGGAGCTCCCTCCGCATCCGCGAGCTTCCTCAAATCCTCCTCAAGCCATTTGGCTCCTTCGGCATTATGGGAAACATCAAACACAATCTTGCGATGCCTCATCTGAGCCTCCTGCCACCGTCCGGGCCACTGAACCTCTTTCAAAGACGACGCAACCTGAGACGACTTCAACTGGAAGCGATCCTCCAAGATGCGACACACGAGCGTCGCAATCCCCGCATTGATCCGCTGATACCCTCCATTAAGAGACGTTTCAGGATAGTCTGTGAGATCATCGCCAAAGACGTCCTTCACGCGACACAGCGTACACCCGCGTTCAGCACAGATCTCCTCGATAACAGCTTCTGCCTCGGCCTCTAGCCAGCCAATCACAACGGGTTTGCCGGGTTTAATGATGCCGCCCTTCTCTCGAGCAATGGTCGCAAGGTCGTTTCCAAGGATCTCACAGTGATCCATACCGATAGACGTAATGACACAAATCTCCGGATCGACCACGTTGGTCGCATCTAGTCGCCCACCCAACCCAACCTCAACAATCGCCACGTCCACCTCAGAACGGGCGAATTGCAACAAAGCCATCGCAGTCATAAATTCAAAGAAACTGGGATGCAACTCGGCATCCTCCTTCGCAATCTCCGCCGCCACCAACCGCAACTCACGCGTGTACGCCAAAATCTCAGATTCCTCCAAAATCTTCCGATCCACTTGAATCCGCTCCCCCTGCCTCACCAGATGAGGCGAAGTCGACAAACCGGTACGAAAACCATGGGCCCTAAAGATCGTCTCCAACATCGAGCAGGTTGACCCCTTGCCATTGGTTCCCGCCACATGGATCACCGGATACTTCGATTGCGGTGCTCCCAACGCCTCCGCCAACACCCGCATCCGCTCAATCCCATAGGTGGACCCTCGATTCTTTAGACTAAAGAGCCACTCCTGAGCGGCCTCAAAACTTAATATACTCTCTTCCGACATGAGCAAAAAAAAGGAGACCGTCACGCGATCTCCTTATAAAATTGATCCAACAAAGATCTGAAGGTCTTAGATCGCTTCTTTTTTCTTCAAGAACAAAGCCGACAACAAGTCACGTAAACGCTCACGCATCTCCGTACGAGGCACGATCTGATCCACCAACCCTTTTTCCAACAAGAATTCCGAAGACTGGAATCCCGCAGGGAGCTTTTCCTTCGTAGTCTCTTCGATAACGCGAGGGCCCGCAAAACCAATCATCGCACCTGGTTCAGCAATATTGATATCGCCCAAAACCGCAAAACTCGCCGTAACCCCACCATAAGTCGGGTGAATGAGCACAGAGATAAACGGCAGCTTTGCCTTAGCCAATCGACTCAAAGCCGCACTTGTCTTGGCCATTTGCATCAAACTCAAAATACCTTCCTGCATACGAGCACCTCCAGAAGAAGAGTACACGATACACGGACACTTATTCTCAATAGCACGCTCGATTGCACGAGTGATCTTCTCACCGACAACCGATCCCATAGAACCGCCCGCAAATTGAAAATCCATAACAGCCACAGATAAAGGGATATCATAGACCGATCCCGTCGCACTCACGACAGCATCATTCCGACCAGTCTTCTTCTTATTCTGCGCCAAGCGATCCACATAAGCCTTCGAGTCCGTAAACCCCAATGGGTCAGCTGACTCAAGCCCTGCATCAAACTCCACAAAGGAGCCCTCATCAAAGAGCTTCAACAAACGTGCCTTAGCATCGATCGGGAAGTGATATCCACTCTTGGGCACAACATTACTGTTCTGCTCGAGATCTTTATTATAGATGATCTCACCAGATTCTGGACATTTTTTCCAGAGTCCTTGTGGGATATCTTTCTTCTTTACGGTAACCGTAGAATACTTGGGCTTGTGAAATAAGGCCATAATAGCAGTTCTCCTAAAACAAAATTGGTTTCTCGATCTTCAATGTCTTCTCAACTCAACCATGACCGAATGTCAATGCATCCACGCGGCTCGCCCCCGCAGACAATAAGGCTGCAGCACAAGCGTTAATGGTTGATCCAGTAGTGAAAACATCGTCGACGATAATATAGCGTTTCGCCGGATCAATGGCACGATTTTGGCGCAAAGAAAAGGCATTTTTTAGGTTCCGCCGCCTCTCCTGACGATTGAACTGGGTCTGAGAAGGCGTATCGACCACACGCTCCAAGAGATCATCAACGACAAGCTCACGAGACAATTTCTCAAATTCCCGAGCCAGCAATTCACTCTGATTGTACCCCCGCTCACGCAATTTCCGCGAATGCAGAGGCACCGGCACCAAAACCGAATCCCCCATAAAATCCAACAACCCAGGTGAACGCCCCGCCAACGCCCTAATATCATCCAAAGTCCATAAGCCGCCTTCATATTTCAAAGCGTAGACCAATCCACGAACCCCACCCTTAAATAAAGCGATCGCAAATCCCCTATCAAAGACCGGGCTCAATCCTTCACAATGCGGGCACAACATTCGATTTTCACTTTCTCCGAAGAAAGGATACCCACACGTCTCACAACGCGGATCCTCTATTAAATGAACCTTTCTCACACAATCCACGCAAAGATGAGCAACTCCAGAACCAGAAGGAACCTCCCCACATCCCGCACAATAAGAAGGAAACGCTAACCTCAGTGCTTTCTTTGCCCAACTCGAAACACCCGCCTCTTCCTCCATTACCTAAAAGGTCTAATCAAGGACCGACGTATCGCCACTCTTTTTCAGTAGAAAACTTTTTCCAGAAAAAGCCCCTGTGCCGGTGCGACCAAAACCAGCGGACTCCGTTTTCCGGAATCCAATACACGGTCAAACTCATCCAACTTCATCCGACCGAGACCGACATTAACCAGAGCCCCCGCCAGGCTACGCACCATTTTGTACATAAAACCATTGGCCTCGAACTCCAGATCCAGAAATCCATCGCGTTGTACGATCCGAGCCAAATCCATCCTTCGGACAGTCGACTCATACTCCTCGCCTCGGTTGGCCGCAAAGCCCGCGAAATCATGCTCGCCGACAAATCGCCCAATCGCATCGCCCATTAGATTAATATCCAACCACTCAGAAACTGACCAACAATAGTCCCAATCAAATGGCGACGCACTCCCCAAAAACAAACGATAGCGATACCGCTTCGTCTTTGCCGAAAACCGAGCATGAAAGTCATCCCCAACCTCGACCGCATTCAACACCCGAATCGACCGTGGCAAACTCGTCTCCAAGGCCCTCAACAACGGAGCCGGCCCATGACGCCACTCACGATCAAAATGAAACACCTGCCCCAAAGCATGAACACCCGCATCAGTCCGACCACTCCCATGAATTGACACGGAATCTTTAAATACCCGCTCCAAAGCACCTTGAAGCTTCGACTGCACAGACACCTGTCCAGGTTGACACTGCCAGCCAAAATAGTCGGTTCCATCGTAAGAACACTCGCACTTCCAACGCATCAGTCTTCCATCACCCTTCCCATGGATTCTCCTCGGCATCATACTCAGGCAATTGGATACGCTGATCCAAAAAATCCTGCAGGATCAAAGTCGCCGAAGCCGAATCAATTCGCCCCGACCGCCGCAACTCATCATCGCGACGCGGTGACAGATGCTGCTTAATTTGATGAGAGGTTAAACGCTCATCGATCCGATGAACAGGCAGGTCGATTCGAGTGAGTAATTGATCCACGAACGCATCGACCTCCTTCGCCTTAAAGCCAACCGATCCATTCATATTATAAGGATAACCAATCACGACATCGGTCACGCCCTTAACCTTAAGAAGAGCAGTCAATTCATCAAGGCGAGCCTCACGAGCATTGACCGTGATCGCAGCCATCGGAGTCGCCACGCCGATCTCGTCGCCGTAACTCAACCCAATTCGCTTTTCGCCCCAATCAATACCAATACAACGCATCGCCTAATAAATACTCCCCTAGAGTAACGAGCTATAATCTCCCGAAGCACCCAAGCTCTTCACAAGATTCTTAATTTTCTGAGCCTCGCTCTTCTTGCACACTAAAGTCGCATCCGCCGTCTGCACGACGATCAAATCATCAACCCCAACCAAAGCCACAAGATGATCCTTCTTGCCCACAACTATATTACCGGAAGCATCTTCAAACGCCCCCTGTCCATCGACAACATTACCACGATCATCCTTCGGGAAATGCCGCTCGATCGCAGGCCATGCCCCGACATCATCCCAGTCAAAGGTCGCCGCCATCGTCAAAACGTTGTCCGCCTTCTCCATTATAGCAAAGTCCACGGAGATCTTTTCCAAGGTCGGATAAAGCTCAGCCAACAATTCCGACAAACCAGTCCCGGCATTTAAACCAGTCTCGATAGCCTTCAACCCTTCCATCAATACCGGCGTATATCGAGCCAAGGCATTTTCAATCGCCTTAACCTGCCACACAAACATCCCAGCATTCCAAAAATACTCACCGCTCTCAACATAAACCTTAGCAGTCGCCGAGTCAGGTTTCTCCTTAAATTCTTTAACAGAATAGACCTCACGTCCATCGATCACAGACGACACATCACCACGGTTGATGTAACCATAACCCGTAGCAGGTTCCGTCGGTTTAATCCCGATAGTAACTAAACTCTCTGTAGCTTCCGCCGCCTGAAACGCCGTATCCAACGCACCGCGAAACGCAGCACTATCCACGATAAAAGCATCCGCCGGAAGCATCGCCAAAGCCGCATCCGGATTGCGTGACTTAATCAACAACATCGCCAAACCAACCGCAGCCGCCGTGTCACGACCAACAGGCTCAGCCACGATGTTCTCTAAAGGCAGATTCGGGCATACTTCCCGTACCCCCGCAACCTGCTCACTATTCGTAATCACGAATATATTCTCAACGGGTAACAAGGAGTCCAAACGGTCAACCGTCTGAGTCAACATCGGCTTATCGCCCACAATAGGAAGCAAATGCTTCGGACGCACCGTACGGCTCGCTGGCCAAAAACGCTCGCCTTTTCCCCCTGCCATTATAACTGCAAATCGTTCTACCATACGCCCCAACAAAAACACCCCACAAACAAGGTCAATGGTTAAGCCCAGTTTCAAGTTTACGATTCCCCTTCAATTTCAGTTGAAATGGGCGTCTCGATTTCCTAAGACCACACAACATGCCAGAGCAACAAACGAGCACTCTAAGCTCATCGGAAACAGCCCGATACAGTAGACACATCCTCCTAAATGAAATTGGAACCAAAGGCCAAGAAGCTCTAAAAAACGCCAAGGTCCTCGTGATAGGAGCCGGCGGACTCGGAAGTCCCGTCGCCATGTACCTTGCAGCCGCAGGAATCGGAACTCTCGGAATCGCAGATTTCGACACAATTGAGCTCCATAATCTCCAACGGCAAATCATCCACGATACCGACAAAATCGGGGAATCCAAAGCCCAGTCCTCAAAAGACCGCATCCACTCCATAAATCCTCACGTCAATGTCGTACTCCACGAACAAGGCATCAAACCTGACAATGCCATCCAACTCTTCGACGCGTACGACATCGTCGTCGACGGCACCGACAACTTCGGAACCCGCTACCTCAATAACGACGCCTCCGTCCTCTCCAAAACACCTCTCGTCTACGGAAGCATATTTAAGTTCGAAGGCCAGGTTTCCCTCTTCGACCCAAACAGCGGAGGCCCTTGCTATCGCTGTCTATTTCCAACACCGCCCCCTCCGGGTTCCGTCCCGAGCTGCGGTGAAGCAGGAGTAATGGGAGCTCTCTGCGGCATCATCGGCAGCATGCAAGCCCTTGAGGCCATCAAATTCATCACAAAAACAGGAACGACCCTAAACGGAAACCTCCTCGTCGTAGACACTCTCAATTCCAATTACAAAAAACTTAAACTAAAACCAGACAGCAGTTGCCCGGTATGCAGTTCAAGTCCATCGATCACATCAATCGAAGCATCCAGATACCAATACAATTGCGAAACGGAAACCACAGAAACGAATAACACAATGGACAACTACCCACCAGAAATCGACGTCAACCAAACCAAGGAACTCCTCGCCCAGGACAGCACCTTCCTCCTCGACGTGCGCGAAGGCTTCGAACTCGACATCTGTAAGATCGACGGTTCCGTTCACATCCCGATGAACGACGTACCCAACAACCTCGACAAACTACCCACCGACAAACACATCCTCGTCCAATGCCACCACGGCGGACGCAGCCGCAACGTGATGAACTTCCTTCACGACAACGGATTCGATAAAGTTAGCAACGTATCAGGAGGCATCGACGCCTGGGCCGTAAACTTAGACCCATCAATGCAACGCTACTAAACAACAGCCAAAACAACCTTTCATATACAATGCCGAACGCAAATTCCAGTTCGGCATTTTTATGCCCAAATACAAAAAAAGCCCGCCAAAAAAAAATCAGCAGGCCTCATTAAAATCGATAGAATCGTCTCGATCGATTTACTTACGAGTCTTCACAAGACCAGCGTCCTTCTTTATATTGTGAAGGGAGGGTACAGAAATCCCAAACTGGGCCGCAACCTCTCCACCTTTCCCTCCTGCCTTGATAGCAGCAATAACAGCTGCCTTCAACTCTGCAGTAATTTTCGTACGTTTTGCACGAGCCTCAGGGGCCGCTCCTTTTTTCGCTTTGGGAGCCCTACGCCCTCCATTAAGTTCCTGCAAGGCAGCGATTAACTCCGTCCGAGACTCAAAACCTACCTTAGAATGCAAATCCATCAGCTCCTTCCGACGCTCCACCTCAACCTTCTTTTTCAAAGCAGCAATTTTATTTTCGTAGCTAGCGATTTCCTTCAATACACTTTTGTTCATCCCTTCACAGAAACTGTTTTCTTTCCCTATTCAATTAAAATATCTAATTCCAAACTAATACATATATAAAAAAACAACAATCCATTAGCAATCAGACCTATCGCATAGTCACATAACTCAGCAGTTTCATAAAAGCCAAAAAATACCTAACGCAATCTATTCGTGGTCATATACATACAACTATTTCGATCCCAAATCATAACATCACTTCAGATGAGCTTACGATCGATGGATATATTAAGACAAAAAAATGAATACCAACATTAGCTTACACGACTGAAATCGAATAAAATTCGCGTTCATGTTTCGTCGCTCCACTTCTCAAGTGTCGTCGTAGAACTCCTCGGTACGCGGTTCCAAAAACTCAATTTATTGAAACGTTTAGGATAAAAAAAGACCAAATATAAAAAGAGATCTCAAGCATCGGAATAAACACAATACGAAATACTATTTACCCAACCATGCACGCGTCTTTTCTATAAAAACACTCACACTAAAAGGCTTAGATATATAGTCATCCATCCCAACCTCCAGACAACGGTCACGATCACCCTGCATCACATTCGCCGTCATCGCCACAATAGGAATACGCTCCCCCTCCGACTCTCGTTCACGAATAACACGAGTAGCCTCCAAACCATCCACTCCGGGCATTTGGCAATCCATCAAGACCAAATCATACGTGCCCTGCTCAACGGCATCAATCGCCTGTTGCCCATCCGAAACGGAATAATAACGACATCCGATACTCTTTAGAATAGACTCCGCAACATCACGATTCACCGAATTGTCTTCCACCAATAATACCGTCTTTGACGATAAATCGACTGCATCCAATCTGAGCCGACCAGTTTCAGTCGAGGCATTCGACCCCTTCTCCAAATCGTTTCTTCGTCCTTGAAATGGTATTTCAATCCAAAAAGTCGATCCCCTTCCTTTCTCACTCTCCACTCCAATCGAACCTCCCATCAACTCCACGAGCTGCTTAGAAATAGACAACCCAAGACCTGTACCCCCATACTTTCTCGTCATCGAATTATCTTCCTGAGAAAACCCCGCGAACACATCCTCAAGCTTAGTACTCTCGATTCCAATCCCTGTATCCGAAACCTCAAACCTCAACCGTACCAATTCCTCCAAAGAGTTTTGATCAGAAGTCGAAACCTTAACCCTGACTGAACCTGAAGGAGTAAATTTGATAGCATTCGTAACCAAATTTAATAAAACCTGCCTTAAACGCCCCGAATCCCCAACCAGATCAGATACAACATCGTCATCCATTGCATACCCAAACTCCAAGCCCTTGCTCTCCGACCTAGCTTTAGAGTTTTCATAAACCTGCTTGAGCACCATTTCTAAATCAAAATCGATCGATTCCAGATTCAAATGACCTGCCTCTATCTTAGAAAAGTCCAATATATCATTTAACAACTCTAACAACGCTTGAGCTGACCCCTCTGCGATGTCCACATACTCACCGAGTTCATCATTCAACTCCACGTACCTCATAAGACTCAAGGTCCCAATAACGCCATTGAGTGGAGTTCTAATTTCATGACTCATATTTGCTAAGAACTGACTCTTCGCTTCACTTGCAACTTTTGCCTCCTCTGCTAAAGAGGCCGCTTCAAGAGCCGTTTTCTCCAATGTCAAATTCGCTCTTTCAGTCTCATTCTTTGCCTTTATCAATTCTATATTCTTTTTTCGGATACTAAAAGTAACCAACCGATGTATTACTAAAACCAAAAATAGTACAAAAGCAGCAATCACCGATTGAAACCACCACCTCTGCCATATCATTGGTACAATAACCACCTTCATTGTGGCCTCCAAGGAACTCCAAACGCCTCTACTGTTAGCACCCTTTACTCTGAATACATACTCACCCGGTGGTAAATTCGTATAATTCGCATAATGCCGGGTTTCATCGTATATCCAGTCATCGTCGAAACCTTCTAAGATATGCATATACCGACTCTTAAACGGATTCACAAAATCCAACATTGAAAATTCGAAAGACAGATAACTATCACTAGATAAAACACGGATCTCATCAATCTCATCAAATTCACTCCATCTGAGAATGTCCTTATCGTATTTTTTGATGGCAGAAATAACAATCGATGACACTTCAACCTCTGTACCAATATCCTTAGGATAAAAAGAATCCAAGCCCCCCTTCCCCCCAAAATACATTCTCCCGTATTGGTTTTTAAAACTAGATTTCAACTCAAAGCCTCCATTCAAAAGCCCCTCCTCTTTTCCATAATTATGAACAACCCCTTCATCTGGATCTAATCTCGACAAACCGCTATCAGTGCTAATCCAAAGCATCCCCCGCTCATCCTCTTCGATTCCAAAAATAACATTACTAGCTAATCCATCTCGAATTGAATACTGAACAATGGAACCAGTCGTGACATCGAGTCGATTCAGTCCATTTCGAGTTCCAATCCAGATATCCCCACCACTATCTTCAAGCAAAGCCCTTACGAGCAGAGAGCTCAAACCGCCCGCCCCTAGATCGTTATACTCTTTAATTATTTTTCTCGATTCTAGGTCCATAACAGAAACGCCCGAATCAGACCCTATCCATAAACGCCCCAATCGATCCTCAAGCAAATCCATTACTGCATCATGAGGAGCCAGCACACCATCAACATGCAGATACTGTACCAAATCAAAGGTCTTTGCATCGCGATCAAATTCCTCCAAACCAGCATAATGCCCGATCCACAAGCTCCCCCTAGAATCCTCATACATCACACGTATCCGATTATTGGACAAACCTAGCTCACTTTCCAAATCATAATAATAATGCTCAAGAGCTTTCCCGCTATCTCGATCAAACAGGCTCAATCCTCCCTTGTACGTTCCCACCCAAAAGTTACTACGGCGGTCTTCATACAAGGCCGAAATTCGATCCAACGGAAGACACTCATCGTCCTCCGGACTTCCACGATAATATGTAAACTCTTCCGTGGCAAAATCATATCGATTTAAGCCACCTGAAATCGTACCAATCCACAAATTCTCTTCAAAATCTTCATATACCGCAACAACATGAGCACCACTTAAACCGGACGCATCCCCAGCCTCCCAACTAAGATAGTTCTCACTCAATCGACTAGACTTTTTCAAAGCATCATACTCAAGGCCCACCCAGATTTCACCAAATCGATCCTCCAATATACTCGTAACATAAGTTCCTGATAATTTTTTATCTGGAAAACAAACAATGCTATTATCTTTAGGATTTAGACGAAACAGATCTCCAGACGCCACACCAATCCACAGGAATGAAGTGGACCCCATTAGTGAGACAGGGGTAGCCGAGTTGTTAGTTGGTTTAT
>CAWVWU010000051.1:0-20768 GCA_963933925.1 uncultured Puniceicoccaceae bacterium | reverse complement strand
CGAAAACGGAAAAGCAAAATAGAGCGAAAAGTCGCTTAAGTGAGTGCCATTCGGGCCAGGCTGTATTGAACAGATTTGGATGACGCCGACAGGAACGTGGCGCTTTTCAATTATCCGCATTTATTGGGATGACCAAGAACAGCCGAGTGTGGAATGCCCCATTGGTGACTTTTTCGCCTGTGGCTGGGGCTCCTTTTGTCAGGTTTCCTCGCTTTCCGTCTGCGTCAATCCGGGTAGTGCCTTTAATTGCTATTGGGAAATGCCATTCAGGAAACGATGCCGCATCACGATCGAAAATCGCGCAACGGAAGAGATGCTACTATTCTACCAAGTGAACTACCGACTCGATACCGTAGCCGAAAACGCTGCCTATTTTCACGCTCAATTCCGCAGGACGAATCCCCTGCCTTACAAGGAAGTCTACACCATTTTAGACGGCATCTCCGGCCACGGCCAATACGTGGGCACCTACATGGCTTGGGGGGTGAACAACAATCGATGGTGGGGCGAAGGCGAAATCAAGTTCTACTTGGACGGCGATAAAGACTTTCCAACAATCTGCGGAACGGGTACGGAGGACTATTTCTGCGGATCGTACAATTTCGAGAACAAGGAAACGAAAGCCTACCAGGAATATTCGACGCCATACGCCGGCCTACCTCAAGTCATTCGTCCGGACGGACTCTATTCCTCTCAAACGCGCTTCGGTCTCTATCGCTGGCACATCACCGATCCGGTGCGCTTCGAACAAGACCTTCGCATTACCATCCAAGCTCTCGGTTGGCGAAGCGGGCATCGCTACCTTCCACTACAGGACGACATCGCATCCGTCGCGTTTTGGTATCAGACCCTGCCAACCGCTCCGTTTCCAGAACTTCCCTGCAAGGACTATCTCGAAGTTATCTAGTAGCCGAAACCATCGTCAAAGAGGATAGGTTGGTTTCAAACCAATGCAAACGGGTAGCAATGTTTCAACGTAACCTTTCGACAACGCTACAGCCCTAACAGTGCTAATGAGCATTCACCATTCGAGCACTCGACTTCGATTATGGCTGAGAAATTTCGATCTTTAGAAATTCAAGGAGTCCAAATTCAACTTGGATACAGATGTATCCTGCGAAGTTCTTGATATTTCTGACCGTGGTCACCGTGACTCCGTTGAGTTGGACGACAACTGTCTCGCCCTGACAGAGGATTTCGTAGAGCCGCCATTCGCCAGTTGGCTTATACGCACGTTTGATTGCTTCCAGATCGGATTCATGAATAAACACTGGTACTCCGTAGGGAATCATCGCTCCGAATTGAGTACTACCCTCGTTCGTATCCATGCATTGGATCTGATAGCTATTATGCGAAGGCGATTCACACTGAAATGCTCCATCCTCTCGTAACTCGGTACGAACCGGGGACATCGATAAAGTTAGACCGAGACGAATAGCTCACCCCAACATCATAAATTAGTACTTCCTCGATTGACCCAATTGCACGAACCTAAGTACTTTAAGATCACCCTCTCTTTATTAATCTCCGCCCAAGAAAGAGTAGAAAAATGGCTTGAACTTCTAGAAAACCGAATGCTGAACTTGACGGTACGGCGGCAAACGAAAGAGCCAAATCAGTCCCCCACACACTGGAAATGTGCGTGTCATTAAAGATTACCTCGGGCGAGTCTGTAGCACCTAGACTTGTAATTGCCCCACCTATTGCGAATAGCCCTCCAAGCGATCCATTAATATCGGCCAATGCATCGCTGTTTAAGGAAATGTTCGTCCACGTCCCATTAGAGGCGAGGTCGAAGGAAGCATTTCCATATTTTTTTCCCGTTCCAAGGTCGTTGAACTCTGCAAGATCCGCTGTCCCATCTTGCAAGGAAGTGATACTCGAACCAAAATCAAACAGTGAAAAGACTTCGGTACTGTTGACGCTTACGTAGCTAGGGTTAAATATTCGAAACGTCGCTCCAGTAACACCAGGGGCCACGCCACTTAGGTCGAAAACGAAATAATTTCTAAATTCGTTGCCCGAAAATTCGCCAACCAAATAACTTGGGTTCACGGGAAACCCGGCTATCGCACCTCCCACACTCTGATACCAGCCACGGTTAATAGCACTTACCGTGACGGAATATCCAGCAGTAGACACGACAATTAACAGAAGATAGAGTCTGAGATAAGGCAGGATAAAACGTAAAGTATTCATAGTAGGTGGGAGGAGTCTGTGACGAATCTCGGTACAAAGTGCGTAAACGATGGTCGTGAGGTAAATTCCCTAGTTTGCGGCAACGGCATGTAGAGTCAGCAAAATTTAAATACGTGACATTTACTAAGCAACACAACGAATGCAATATAAGTATACTCATATCGGATACTAAAAGATCTCATACTTACTCATCAGCGAGAACTGGAAGATCCAATAGCCGTGCATTTAGAAAGAAGAGACCCCACGCAAAAAAGATAGTACCGACTTTCTGCGTTACGAATATCCTGATGCCAACTATCATAATTTCAATCGCTCCAATGAGTGCGATCCAAATCAAAATGCGCCCCTCCCTACAGCCACTTCGCAACTTCCCCGAACCTACGAAAGCTTCCACATTCCGCAAGAAACGTTCTCAGAGAAGGTAACGACGTGCATCCGCTATCACACTTTTAAGACAGCCTTGAGAAAACGGAGAGTTCAACCCGGCCGAATCTAAAAGCCCAGAAAACGGCAATGTACCGCCACGCCGACAGAGCTCGGAATAATCAGAGAGGGCAAGTTCGTGGTTGGCCTGTGACTTGTGCCAAAACTGCAGCGCTCCCGTTAAAGCAAGCGTGTAATCGATATAATAAAAGGGACTATTGTAGATGTGCTGCTTCATCTGCCATAGGCGTCCACTTCTCTGTGCGGAGAGTTCTCCATAATGATACCAGGGCAAATAGGTCTGTTCGATTTCCTGCCACATTACATTTCGATCTTCAGGTGATGCTTTAGGGTTTTCATAAACCATGTGCTGAAACAGATCAATCGATACCCCATATGGAATAAACATAATCGATGAAGTCAGGTGAATCTTTCGCAATTCTTCAGCTGCTTTTTCTCCATAAAACAGTTCCATCCATGGCCAAGAAAGAAACTCCAATCCCATTGAATGGATCTCACAAGCTTCCGTCGTCGGCCATACCATTTCACTCATCGGCAAGTGACTGCTCGACCACACCTGAAACGCATGCCCCATTTCATGAGTAAAGACATCAACATCAGCACGCGTCCCATTGAAATTAGCGAAAATAAAGGGGTACCCCAGAAGGTGAAGAAATTCACAAAACCCTCCACCCCCTTTGCCTCTACGTGACTTCAGATCCATCATACCCTGAGTATGCATATTTTCGAAGAAGTCATCGAGGCCATGCCCCATTCCCTTGAACATCTCCCTCGCTCTTTCAATCATCCAATCGTGTTCGCCTTGCGGCCTAGGATTTCCATCAGGATTGTGTACACATTCGTCCCAGTACATCAGAGTATCGACACCTAGTCTTTGAGCCTGCCTATTAGCCAGTTGATTACAGAGGGGTACGACCTCACGCTTCACTTCCTCCCGGAATGCACACACCTCCTCTGGTCCATATCCAACTCGTGCCATACGCTGATAACCAAGATCTACAAAATTATCGTATCCCAATTTACACGCCATTGAGTGTCTTAGAGTAACCTGCTCATCGTATATTCGATCAAGCTCCACTGCATTATCGCCAAACCATGCAGAGTGCACCTCATACGCCACCTTACGTGTCGCCCGATCAGGGTCTTCAAAATACTTCCCAATCTCAGACAACGTAAGCGACTTCCCATTGAAATTCAACTGAGCTTTAGCTGTGAGTGCTGTGTACTCAGAACTCAGCTTCGATTCATTCGAAAGATCCTTTTCTATTACAGGATCAAAGGTACGGATCTTGCACTGCCATAGATCGAATAATTGCGGCGAAGTCACTTTTTCCAGATCGTTCCTAAATGGTGACTCCAAAAGCTTACGTTTCATCTGTGTTTCAAGATCAACATACTTGGGCCAGATGAAATCTAATCGATCCTGTGCAGCTTTGTAATCCGAGTTATCTGTATCCTGATAAAAACGAATCTCGGTCAATTTAGACCATTCTGTCAGCTCTTGAAGAAGCAGATCCCAGTCCTTAACTGCAGTAAAGCAAGTCTCGGCGTCGGTGGCAGAATCAATACGCTCAAACAGCACATGATATCGTTTCCGAATTTCCTCAAGCCCTGGTTCTGCAACAGTGTAATCAGCGAAATTTGAGAATTCCATAAATAGGGGTTTTAAAAGGTTCGAATGCCCATTCCATTGGTTAGTTGGTTCTTATGGTTGAGCAATCTCGATCTTTCGAAACTCGAGAAGGCCATGTTCGCCTTGGATACCGATGTGCCCTTCAAGGTTCTTTATAGTGCTGGCAGTGGTCACCGTGACTCCGTTGAGTTGGACGACAACAGTCTCTCCCTGGCAGAGAATATCGTAGCGCTGCCATTCTCCGGTTGCCCTATAAGCCCGTTTGATTGCTTCGACATCAGACTCATGAATAAACGCGGGTGCCCCGTAAGGAATCATCGCGCCGAGAGGAGCACTCCCCTCAGTCGTATCCATGCATTGGACCTGATAACCATTGTTTGGCCAGCCATTAGCGTCGTCTTTACTTGTCGCTCCGGTGCGGACGAAGATTCCGCTATTCGATTCGGCTTCGAGAAAACGAAACTCCATAACGAGCTCATAGTCAGCGTATGCCTTTTCCGAACGCAGCCACCCTGTGCCGCGATTAATCTTGAGCAGTCCGTCTTCGACGGAAAATTGTCCATCATTTTCGATAACCCAGCCGTCGAGATTCTCACCGTTGAAAAGAACCTCGCTTTCAGCCAATGCGAGGCTGGCACAATAAAGAGAGACAGTGAATGCGAGTAATTGTCGCAAGAGAGGGGTTGCTGAGGTCATCATGCCAACCATTGAGTCTTGTATGAGTGCTACGGTAAAGGGTTTTAGTACCGACTTACTCTGAATTATCCCAAGAAATAGCAGCGATTCAAAACTTATAGGATTCGTGTGCAGCACCCCAAACGTAGAATAAACAACCCAAACTCATTAGCATCTCGTTATCATAACTTTACGACAGACCAAGATAGACAAACAATGATGAAAACGAGAGAAATAAATCATTCTTCCCTCTTTCCTAATTAGATTGACAGATCATACCGTTCCCCCACCTAATACACGAATTAATTCTCGTGAATAAATATTCACAACAATCCAATTTAGCGTACACCGCCAAATTTACTACTTATGTCAAAAGAGATACAATTTGAAATACCAGAAAGCCTGAGAGATATCAAAGGACGGCTTGGTTCCACGTTGGGTTTAGCAGCCTTCCTCATCGTTGTTGTTGGTGGATTCACCAGCTTCTACACAGTCCCTGCTGAATCACAAGGGGTTGTCCTTCGCTTTGGCGAATACGTTCGAACGTCTCCAGCGGGGCTTCACTTCAAAATACCTTTTGGCATTGAACAAAAATATGTTCTGCCAGTTGAACGACAATTGCAATTGGAGTTCGGTTTCGGAACACCTGGAGCAACCAATTTGGTTCAATATTCCGATTCGCGAGCCGATCAAATGGAGGAACGCAGTATGGTGACGGGCGACCTAAATGCAGCCACGGTGGAATGGACTGTTCAGTACCGAATCGCCGATCCCAAATCCTTTTTGTTCGAAGTCAGAAATCCTGAAGAAACCATGCGCCACATATCAGAATCGGTCATGCGTGCCGTTGTCGGCGATCGCACTGTAGACGAAGTGATTACCATCGGTCGTCAAGAGATTGAAAGTGAGTCTCTAGTTCAGATGCAGGAAATTGCCAACAGATACAAACTGGGACTCAGCATCGACCAAGTACAACTCAAGGATGTAAACCCACCAGAACCTGTCCGCCCCTCCTTTAACGAGGTGAACCAAGCTCAACAACAACGCGAAAAATCAATCAACATCGCGAATGGCGAATACAATAAGGTGATCCCCAGAGCTCGGGGTGAAGCGAATCAAAAGATCCAAGCGGCTGAAGGCTATGCCTTGAAACGTGTCAATGAAGCCGAAGGAGATGTGTCTCTATTCAATGCTGTTTTCGCCGAATACCTAAAAGCACCCGAAGTCACCAAACGTCGTATGTATTTGGAGACAATGCAGGAAGTTCTACCGACAATAGAACGAAAGATAATTATAGACTCAGACGCGAGCCAGATCCTGCCATTGATGCAGATCGCCACTGACAAATCCAAATAAAGGAGAATTTATAAAATGAAACAGTTAACACAAATCTTGAGCCTAGCCCTCCTTGTACTGGGTGGAATCATAACCTATAATGCGGCCTACATCGTTAAAGAAACGGAGCAAGTCCTGATTACTCAGTTCGGAAAACCGGTCGGGGATCCAATTATCGAAGCTGGATTACATTTCAAAATCCCTTTTATCCAAGAAACGAATATCATGGATAAGCGAATACTAAATTGGGACGGTCGTCCCAACGAAATGTCGACCAAAGAAAAAACCTACATAGTAGTAGATACCTACGGACGTTGGAGGATAGCAGACGCCAAACAGTACTTCTTACGACTCAGCAATGAACGAAGTGCCCTATCTCGCATAGACAATATTCTAGGATCTGAGACTCGAAGTGCGATCGCTAATCACGAGTTGATCGAAATGATCCGCACAAACAAAGATCGCGAGCCGAAGGACCTCGCAGCGATAGAAGGTGCCATCGGAAAACTAGAACCAATTCAGAAAGGCCGTAGCAAAATTGAAGACGAGATCCTCGCCAACGCAGCACCAAAGCTAGTCGAATTTGGGATTGAGCTCCTCGATGTGAAATTCAAGCGAATCAACTATAACGAAAGTGTACGTCGTCAGATCTATGAACGAATGATTTCCGAACGTCAGCAAATTGCTGAGCGCTACCGCTCTGAAGGAGCAGGTGAAGCGGCTAAAATAACGGGAAGTAGAGAGCGTGAACTGCAAAAAATCGAGTCTGAGTCCTACCGCAGTGTACAGGAGATCCGTGGAGCAGCCGACGCTCTGGCTACAGAGATCTACGCCGACGCCTACAATCAATCACCCGAAGCAGTGAAGTTCTATGAATTCAAAATGTCGATGGAGGGCTACAAAAGCATCCTATCGGACGATACGACAATGATACTAACAACAGACAGCGATTTGTTTAAATTCCTCAAATCTTCAGATTTTTAGTTCAAACTCAGCGGCTGGTGGATACACCGCTAGCCGCTTCTACACTATGCTTCCAGCCGCTCTCGAATCTCACCCACTCGAATAGCGTATTGCTCTTCGCTCAAAAACTTACTTGTATCCGTGCGGCGACTAAAGGGCTGATTCCATTCTCCCTCGTCGATATACTTCGGCACCACGTGGAAATGCAAGTGATCCACCACATCGCCATAGCTCGCGTAGTTCACCTTATTCGGTGAATAGAGCTCAGATAACACCCCAGCGACACGAGAGATCTCTGCCATAAAGATTGTCAGTTCATCAGCCGACAGATCAAAGAGCTCACGTCTATGCTCCTTATGGGCAACAATACAACGTCCCCGGAAAAACTGGTTGCGCCACAGGTACACTCGAGATGCCGACAACTCACAGATCTCGATCATCAACCCCTTCTGCGTCTCCCCACGCTCACAATAAAAACATTCGTGCTCTTCCATTAACCTACCTCCCATGTCACCCCACCCCACAAAAACCAATATAATAAGAAGATAAAAGGAGCCTTCATGAAAATGATGAATCCCATCATGATCCGCTCAAAATACAAAAGTTCGATCCAAGAATTCCTTGGAGACATCAAGCAAACCATAGAAACCGGGAAACGTCCCGAAAGCCGCCTAACACTTTAGTATTAAGCAAAGCACAACAACCCAAGAGCTGGTCCGAATTCTCCGAACCAGCTCTTTTCGTCTCTACCTCAAAATGAAAAAAGAGTTACTCTCCCCATCACCAAAACTCTAGGTTACCAATATAAGCAAATTACTCCCAGCCATATAAACCGCCAATCTTGACTGTTTCGTACCAGAATCAAACGATGCCCCCTTCACCCTTCCGAAGTTCCAACCAGTCCACCCGACATGCTAAACAACGCCTCCTCCCCCTCCAAACTGAGATCGGATCGACTTCTCAACTCACTCTTAACGACTCTAACCGCTTTGATCCTAGGAATCGGCACCCTATCAGCCCAGGACCTTCACCAGGACATCGATTGGCCTGAGCATATGGCACAACACGATCTCATATGGGAAGAGACTCCTCTTCAATGGAATGAAGGAGCCTTTGTCGGAAACGGCCAAGTCGGTATGATGATCTATGCGAACATCGACGACAACCGTCTCGATTTCCATGTCGGACGACAAGATGTAACCGACCACAGAGGGGCTCCCAACCAAAAGACCTCCATGGGAATCAAAGGCACCAATCTCTACGATTATTCCCGCATCGACATCGGTCGCATGGTCCTCCGCCCCGCTGGCAAGATCCAATCCATCGCCGTTCGCCAAGACCTCTGGAACGCTGAAGTACGCGGCACCATAACAACCGACCTCGGCGAGATCACCTTCCGTGCCTTTACGCCCTACACTCGTATGCTCAATGTCGTTGAACTCAGTTCTACCGAAAATACAGCCAACCAATCCGCCGACTACAAATGGGAATGGAAAGCCGGAAACCCCATCTCTCCACGAATCCTTACTAAGCCAGGATCCGACGATGACAAAAACTACGTCCGCAACCCCAAGCCAATCATCAAGAAAGTCGACGGCCTAGACGTATGCCAACAATCCCTCAACGCAGGAGGTGACTACGCAACTGCCTGGCTGGAGAAAAAAGGACCATCAAAATCAACCCTATACCTCTCCATCGCCAACGAGATTCCAGCCGCAAACCTCTCAGCCCAAGTCGCCGTCAAAACCGTCCAAGACGCAGCCTCACAATCAATCGAAAATCTAGAAAAAGAACACCGCGACTGGTGGCAGACCTATTACCAAAAATCCTTCCTCTCAATCCCAGATGGACGCATGGAGTCCTTCTTCTGGATACAAATCTATAAAATGGCCGCCTGCTCACGTGCAGATGGACCTGCCCTAGACTTGATGGGTCCCTTTTTCAAAAACACCAGCTGGCCCGGCCTCTGGTGGAACTTAAACGTGCAACTCACCTACTGGCCCTTTAACACCAGCAACCACCTCGATATAGCGGAAAATTTTGTCACTCTCATCGACGACAACTTCGATTTCATGCTACCTAAGAAGAGCGGCAAAAGTCTTGGCGACTTCGCTTGGGCCCTCCACAACTACTGGCTCATCCTCAGCTATAAAGGCGACCAAAACGCGATTCAGGAAAAGTGGGTCCCTAAAGCCATGCGCATCGCAGAAGTTTACGAAGGCAAACAAATCCGCAACGAAGGCGGCAAGCTCGAGCTCACTCCCATGGGCTCCCCCGAATACCACGGTTTCAAGTCCTTCCCCAACACCAACTACAATTTGGCCATCCTCAGATGGTTGCTCTCCACCTTGGTCGAAACCAATGAAAAAGCGAACACTCACCTCGATGACGTCGCAAAATGGAAGCAAACCCTCGACAACTTAATCGACTATCCCCAGGACGAAAACGGCCTAATGATCGGCAGCGACCAACCCGTAGACGTTTCCCATCGTCACTATTCTCACCTCCTTGCTCTCTACCCTCTCTTCCAACTCAATCCCGACTCGCCAGCCGACCGTGACCTCGTAGTAAAGTCCGTCGAGCATTGGCACCGCATCGGAAACGGCAAAGGCCTCGTAGGCTACTCCTACACCGGAGCCGCCTCCCTCTACGCTGCCTTCGGCAAAGGCAATGAAGCCGACGCAGTGTTGCAAACCTTCCTCGATGGCGACATCGGCGGCGGCATGCTCCTACCAAACACATTCTACATGGAAGGTCGCGGTAAGAACCCTGTAATTGAAACGCCACTCAGTGGAGCCGCCTCCATCATGGAACTGCTCCTACAAAGCTGGGGCAAAAAGATCCGAATCTTTCCTGCCACACCCGACTCCTGGGCCGACGCCTCTTTTGATCAACTCAGAGCCGAAGGCGGCTTCCTCGTCAGCGCCTACCGTCAAAATGGAGCAACCCAATGGGTTTCCATCAAAAGCGAAGCCGGACAAGCCTGTATTTTAAAGGTACCCGGCTGGAACGTCGCCATCCCATCCCCCGCGAGTAAAGACATAAAGGTCACAAAACTCGCCGTTGGAGAATTCAAAATCGATCTCAAAGCCGGACAAGAAATCCTCCTCACCTCCGAAACGTTCAAAGGTACCCCAATTGTAACTCTCGTTTCCCACGACGAATCCGAAAAGAATCGTTACGGAGTCAAAAAAGGCCAAAACCTCGAAACCATAATGGAGTACCCCGTACCCGAATACAAATACTAGATCCAATAAAAAAGAGTCTAAACGCCCTTACGACTTAGAACGGTTCATTTTTCTACCCATCCCATTCAAGTTGTATTTGCGAATCGTTGAAATCGACTCCTTCAATTCATCAAAATTCATCGCACCATTTCCATCTCGATCGTGGCTTTCAAAAATGGCTAAAACCACATCCGATGCAATCGGGTGCATAAAAACCATTCCCCCTTCAATCACTTCACCTTTTGCTTCCGCACGCTTAGTTCGTGCCTTTGTCTGGCGTTCAATCCTTTCATCGAACATCGAGTTAATCGCCAGCTCCATTTCCTCTTTTCCCAAACCGTTATTTTTATCCGCATCGAACATGTCGAACATATGATTCGCCATTACCTCAGGATTCATCCCCCGCCTCTCAGATCTATTTCCCTCAGCAGAATAGACAGAGAACGAAGCGGCCAAAGAAGCTAATACGAGTATTAAGATTTTCATAATATTTTTTTCAAGAAGGTTATTGAAGATTTAGGAACAAAGAGACTGTTTTCAAGACGCTCCCGATTTAATTTAACCTACTAAACCACATAAATATTACAGAACCCCATCCCTGCCATTACACATCTGTAATTATGATAAAATCTGATTAATAGCGCTACCCCGCTCCCTCGAAGGGGATTCGAGAAATACCCCAAGAAGATCGACAGCTATATCTTCTACACTTGTCTGAAAGGTCACCCTAACAAAAGGTAGAGCCGTCAATATCCTTCCAACACCGGAGGGTTACACACAAACCAGTTGAAACAGTCTTCATTTTTAATGCTCCGCCCGCTAACACTCTTCGCCCTCTTCTCATTCCTAGTTCTCAACTCCATTCTTGAAGCTCAGTCAATTCAAGTAGTCGAAGCGGCCAGAGAACAAATCGGCGTAACGACGAGCTACGATCCGAACTACCGATCGCTCTCCTACCCCAATGGCGACATTCCACGCGAAAGCGGCGTATGTACCGATGTTGTGATACGGCATTGCGCGACGGCCTACAACTCGACCTTCAGCAATTAGTCCACGAGGACATGACGCAAAACTTCTCCCAGTATCCTCCAAACTGGGATCTAAAACGTCCGGATAAGAACATCGACCACCGACGCGTCCCCAACCTACAAACTTACTTTAAACGCCAAGGCTACCAACTCCCAAAGTCAACTGATTCAGCAGACTATCAAGCAGGAGACATTGTCACCTGCACCGTAGGCGGTCGACTCCCACACATCATGATAGTCAGCGAAAAACACTCTACAAGCCTCACCCCCTTCGTCATCCACAATATAGGTTCCGGCACACAAGAAGAAGACATCCTCTTCAACTACCCAATCACCGGACACTATCGAATTAGTCACATAAATACAGATACAAATAGAAATCCACCACCACCGAATTTCACCGAATACATCGTCGGAAGCAAAAACGACGGCGGCACCCTCTCCGGTATATCAAAACTCTTCTACGGCACACCAATCCACTGGAACCGAATCTACCAAGCCAACAGACCTATCCTCTCAACTCCCGACATAATACGCAATGGAATGAAACTCCGCATTCCCAGAACCAACAAGATCCAACAAACAAAACACTAAATCCCAAATAATGTTATAGTCTAAGAGAATCGAGGCCCAGTGACGCAGGCACGATGTAAAATAAGATCACATACCCCCGTTTATTCTCACTGAAAAAAGACTGCTTCGAAAAACCAACTGACACCCTCTAGGAGGGTCCTCCCAAACCAAATGACGTTGCTATTTTCGTGCCCATCGCGGGTTAAAAAAACTGAAGCACTCAATACATCCTAGAATCATCGTCTCTTCTCGCCCCATAAGTAGTTGAAAGGATCCCCCTTCGATCACCCCTCAATACTTAATAAACCACTAGAAGTACGACTCCAAGCGTACTAAGTAATTGCATTATCGAATAATATAACCACACTTAATTGCTTCTTTACCCCCATGCGACCTCACCTTAAATGCTCATTGTTGACGCTGTTCAGCCTACTAGCCCAGCCTCTATGGGGCTCAGGCCAGAAAACTGACTACTTCTCACTCAGCTTAGAGGAACTCTTACAAGTCCAAGTTGTGACCGCAGCGGTCGGCTATGAACAACCTCCCGAAGATGCCCCCGCGAGCGTATCGATCATAGACAGAGATCAGTGGCGTGCGATGGGGATCCGCACTGCTTTCGAAGCAATTGAGCAAGTCCCTGGCGTTCATGTTTCCAAAACTCAAACCGGCACCCTACAAACAAAGGTTATCATGCGCGGCCTTTCGGGATCATTCGGCGAACAGGCTCTATTCATGATCGATGGCGTCCCCTTTCGCAGTATCATCTATCGAGGCCCATTCGTCGGTCAGCGCATTCCACTTGCCGGAATCAGCCGTATCGAGGTTATAAACAGTCCCGGATCAGCAGTCTATGGAGCGGACGCATTTGGCGGCATCATAAACCTAGTCAGTTATGACACCGGGGAGCTGCCCTCTGAAGTAAGCCTACGTTACGGCTCGTTTGGTTCAAAAGATTTCCTATTCAGCCATAGTCTCGATCTTATGGAGAGCTCACTTCAATTTGCGCTCGAAATTCATTCCAGCGACGACGACAAGGACAAGATCGTTTTCAGCGACCAGCAAACCGCCTTCGATAATCTATTTGATACCAACGCCTCCTTAGCACCAGGCAGTATCGCTCAAGCCAATGAAACTCGAACCTTTAATGCTCATTGGAATTGGGAAGCTATCGACCTAAAAATATTCTCTTGGAGCAGCGATAGCGCTGGCCTAGGCGGTGGAGTCGCTCAAGCACTCGACCCCACTGGAATCACCCAAATTGATGCCCACAACATCAACCTAACCGTCGATCTCGCAAAACACACCCCACTCACCCACCTCGATCTCAAAATTGGAAAACAAAAAGAATCATCACTGAACGAATACACGATTTTTCCCCAAGGAACGACTCTCCCGATAGGTTCCAATGGCAATGTCGACTTCGAGAATAAAATAAATGATGTCCAGTTCCCAGATGGAATTATAGGCGAGCCAGGCTATGCCGGAGACGTAACCTACTATCGACTAACCCAAATCAACGAAGCACTGAATCGACATAAAATACGCTGGGAAATTGGATTTGAGGAGATTGATACCTCCACCTCAGAGAAAAAGAATTTCGGACCAAGTGTTATAGATGGGACTGAAACCATCGTAGACGGCACCCTCACTGATGTAACAGGCACTGAGTTCATCTATATGTATGGCTCCGAACGGGACTTGCTCTACGCCTCCATCCAAGACGAATGGGAAATAACAGAGTCACTATACGCAACTCTCGGAGCACGTATTGACGACTACAGTGACTTTGGCTCCACGTTTAATCCAAGAATAGGAATCGTCTGGAAACAAAGTGAACATGTCGCCGCCCGTCTCTTTGCGGGTTCCGCCTACCGTGCACCCTCCTTTATCGAATTATACACAGCGAACAACCCAGCAGCCCTTGGCAACCCAGACTTGGAACCGGAAGCGATCGATACAATTGAAGCTGGGATAAGTCTCAGCTCCCTTTTAGATGACACGCTAAACATATCCACCACCGTATTTCACTACCATGCCACTGACATTATTGAATTCGTAACAGAGCCAACAAGCGGACTCCAAAAAACTCAAAACATTGGTAAACAAGATGCGATGGGAATTGAACTCTCCGCACGATGGAGAGGCATAGATAATATCTCAGTCGAATTTAACTATTCGTATCTGCATAGCGAAGATAGAAATGGATCAACCACAGCGGATATTCCCGGGCAACAAGCTCATATCGGCATTAATTGGAGCCTCCAAGACGAATGGAACCTCTACGCTGGAGTAGACTGGATTGGAGATCGTGACCGTCCCCAAGGCGACCTACGTGAGTCCATTGACGATAACCTCGTTGGTAGACTAAGCCTCAGACGCCAAATAGGAAGCTACACCCTACAGGCCACTTTAAACAACCTCTTTGACAACGATATCAGAGAACCCAGTAATGGTGCGATTCCCGACGATTACCCACAAGCAGGTCGCAGCTGGATACTCGATCTCAGTTACAGTTTTTGATCGAAACGAAATACTGACTATTAGACCGAGTAACACAGTGTTATTCGGATCTATTCTGCAATCGGAGAAACTTCACCCTTTGAATTAAGTGGCCACCAGCATCCCCCTCAAAAAAAACATTGGCAAGCCGATCATAAGTACGACTCCCACGATCTCCTCCTCGGCTCACAAGCCTTCTCAACTCAAGTCGACAGCCCCAACTATACTCGACCACCCAGGCCTTTCCTATCCCCGAAATCAGGGAAGGAAAATCACTCCTCAAAAAAAACGAAACGAAGCCCTCGCATTTCAACACATGGGAGAATTCCACTCCAGAGTCCACTACCGTTCAGAGTCCATTCACAAATACAATTACAGAAACCACCGTCTACGAGCCCAACAATGATCTATTGGGAAACAGAAATTCTCATATAATCAATGCCTCAGCAATTTCTCGAAGAAATGTTAGCTAAAATGAAGCTCTCTCTAAAATAGAGATCTGATCGCAACGGAACATCCAACGTAGATCTCTCTTAGCGCGAGTCGTCGAATCCCGACCACTCTATCCCTGAGAGTTCAGCGAGTTTTCTATCCCAACTCGCAAGATCATCTTTTCGAAATTGATTCAAATGAGTATGGCCGCAGGCTCGAGCCATGACTTGCATTAGCTCGGTGGACGCTTGAAAGAAATTCGCCAACTTTTGAGCCGCAACATCAACCTTCAAACGCCTTCGAAGCTCCGGTTTTTGTGTCGCGATTCCTGCAGGGCAAAGGTTTGTATTACAAATTCGAGCACCAACACAGCCAATCGCTTGCATGGCCGAATTTGAGACTGCAACGCCATCGGCTCCCAAGGCCAATGCTTTGATAAAATCGGTATGCGTTCTAAGTCCACCAGTTATGATAAGAGTAACGCGTCCACTCGCTCCGATCTTGTCGAGGTAGTGACGAGCTCGAGCAAGAGCTGGAATACTAGGGACTGATATATGATCTCGAAAAAGCAGCGGAGCGGCTCCTGTTCCGCCACCGCGACCATCCAAGATGACGTAATCCGCTCCGGCCTCTACTGCAAATGCAATGTCTCTCTCGATATGTTGAGCACTCAGTTTAAAGCCGATCGGAATGCCCCCACTAACCTCACGCACTCGATCGCCAAACCGCCTAAAACCCTCCACTGTATCAAGATCGGTAAAGGTGGGAGGAGAAATAGCAGGCTCCCCAACTGGAATCCCACGGACCTCAGAAATACGCCCGATGTTCTTGTTTCCAGGCAAGTGCCCTCCTGTACCCGTTTTCGCCCCTTGCCCGCATTTGAAGTGAAAAGCTTGGACACGATTTAGAAGCCCTTCCTCAAATCCAAATTTTGCGGACGCCAATTCATAAAAATAACGACTGTTCGCTGCCTGCTCTTCCGGGAGCATTCCGCCCTCACCTGAGCAAATTCCGGTACCAGCCAATTCCGCACCTTTTGACATAGACACTTTTGCCTCTTCTGAAAGGGCACCAAAACTCATATCGCTCACAAAGAGTGGAATCTCGAGACGGAGCGGCTTCTTGGCCTCGGGTCCGATTACGAGTTCCGTGCCTACTGATACACTTTCTTGAAGCGGTTTGCGATCAAGTTGAGCCACCATGATTTGAATCCCATTCCAATCGGGAAGCTCCGCACGGGAAACACCCATTGCAGCCATTGGTCCATGGTGACCGAGCTTCTTAAGGCCATCTTTCGCCAACTGATGAATAAAGGCTACAGTGGGCTCCTCTGGCGTAGCTTCAGCCTCGGGAAGAGCATCCTCATCTGCACTTTTTTCGAGAGCGAATTCCTTTCCGACCTGATCTTTCGGGACCTTAGTGTGCTTACCATCGCAGAACGGGAGATTGGCACTCTGCTTGCAGTTGCAAAGATAAGCTGTGCCACTTTCTTCAGCCTTGAAGGATTTAGGAGTGAATTCGGTGCCCTTGTGCGATCCATCACAAAAAGGCTGATTGGCCGATTTCCCACAGGTACAAAAATAGTATTCTTCGCCTGCCGTGAGATCGACACCGATTGGTTTATTGTCAGCTACAATGGGTTTTTTCATAAGTATTGGGAGTTGAATTACGACAATTGAAACACGAAGAATTTGCTATCTTGGGAGGCAATGATTTCGAAGCTGTCATCCACGTCTTCGATCGCGAGCCCGTCGGCAGATTTGAGATTCTCTCCTAAAACGTCCAACTCACCACTAATGACTTGAATCCAAACATACGGATGCCCTTTCGACGCGGGAACCGTTAACGCCTTAGACGCATCAAGTGTACCAAATGAGAAGTTAGCATCTTGTCGAATCTCAGTCGATCCATTACGACCATCCCCTGAAAACAACAGCAATAAATTGTTTTCTGGTTGGCTTTCGAGTAACGGCTTCTCCGCATAACGGGGAGTGCCTCCTGATTGATTGGGCTTAAGCCAGATCTGATAAAGATGCGTATGCTCAGTCGAGGAAGGATTAAACTCACTGTGGCGAATACCCTCCCCCGCACTCATGTATTGAAGGTCACCCGCTTTAATCACAGCCCCGTTACCCATGCTGTCGCGATGTTCAAGCTGGCCCTCAATGACATAGGTAAAGATTTCCATCGATTCGTGAGGATGGGTTGGAAATCCACCGCCGGGATTAATAGTATCGTTATTCATCACCCGAAGATCGCGAAAACCCATATGATCCGGATCAAAATACTCCGAAAAAGAAAAGGTAAAGCGTGCATCAAGCCAACCGTGATTGGCATGGCCACGTTCTTCAGCGGGTCGTTTCGTTAATTTAGCAGTTTTCATGGATGTACAATAACCCATTTCCACCGATCTGAGAAATACTTTGTTTTTTGGTCAGCTATGCATTTAAGTTATACCACATCAAATGGAGCTAAGACATCTCAGGTATTTTGTAATGGTCGCAGAAGAGGAGAACGTCAGTCGTGCCGCGGCTCGCCTAAACGTATCCCAACCTGCGGTATCACGACAAATCCATGACCTAGAAGACGAATTAGGAGTAACACTCTTCCAGAGACAACGCATCGGCCTTTCCCTCACCACAGCAGGCCATACGGCATTTATCCAAGCCAAGGAAGTCCTACGCCAAGCAGGCACCCTCACGGAACTGATGCGGCCTTTCCAAAATGAAAGCGAAACCAGGACTCTAAAGATCGGCTACCTGCCTACCGCCCTCCCAGGCTTCCTAGCCGAAGGACTACGCCTCTTTAACCAAGACCACAAAGAGGTCTGTGTACAAATTTTCGAAATGTCGCCCTGTGATCAGGAGAAAGCTCTCCGTAGCGGCGAAATCGATCTCGCCCTTCTCGGACAAGCGCGCCCTGAACTCAAAAAGGAATTCACAATAGAACCGATTCGTAAATCACCCATCGCTATCGCCCTTCCCAACACGCACTCGCTAGCTCAGCGAAAATCTATCGACCTTGCCGACCTCGCCGATGATCCCTTCATAACCCTAACCGAAAAGCGATTTCCGGGACGCCCTCAAATGATGAAGAGCCTCTTCGAACGTGCTAAGATCAATCCAAGAATTGTCATAGAAGCTGCAGGCCTATCCGAACTCCTCGGCCTAGTAGGCAGCGGCGCGGGAGTTGCATTGATCCCAGAAGACCTAAATCAGCTCCCTCATCAAAACGTTGTATTCGTTAAGTTAAGACGCCCAACGCACACTCTCACATTTTCCGGAGTCTGGAACAAAAAAAGCCAGTCCAAAGAAATCCCAAATATGCTATCTCTTCTTAAACAAAATAAATAAGAGAGAACCTCCCTACGACGACGCGGTTAATCAGTGGAAGCGGTATCTTACCGCTTTTGATTAAGTGGTACTGAAACCACTCCTTCAGTCTTTCGACACTATGCTTCCGAGGGCAACGCACCGCCTAGCTCATCAGACGAACGACGTTCCTCAACAGACTGCGAAGCCTGCCTCAACATAATCTCAAGCGAATCCAAATACTCCAAAAACTGGACGCGACCGACATCACTTAGGGAGACCATCGTTAATGGACGACCTTTTCCGGTAATCTTGTGCACGCTCACCACCTCGGCCTCGCTAAGAACCTTCAGGTGCCTATCCAAGTTTCCAAAGGTCAAATCAAGCCCTTCCTTCAGCTGATTGAAACTCAATCCATCAACCTCATGCACCAACAACGAGAGTATTGCGAGACGTACGGGCTCATGAAAGTGGCGCTGCAAGCGCTGATATGGTAATTCCTCACTCATTAATCGTTCACCTTCTTAAAACCAAAAATTCGTGCAATGCCAATCGCTTTCGACCAATCGCCACGGCAATGGAATATTATACCTCCCATAAATTCACCCACTAAAAAGACGGTTCCCATCACAGCAGGAACTCGAAAGAGATTATCAAAGCAAAAAAGGCAGACCATACCAGCGAACAAATAAAACGCACCCACCCAAACAATATCTCGAGGAAGCACACTTCTCGTCATGGTCTGTGCTAATCCAAAGAGCAACATCCATGTTGGATACAACAAGTGAGTAGAGCCGCTCTCCCAATAAGCGACACTCAGCACACCAGCCACCCCCCAAACAGGTAAGGCCTCATAAATCGCACGAACGCGCCGAGGCTCTCTCTTATTCTTTCCTGACAAACTCCAATAAAATACGAATCCGTAATTCAACAATACTGCGAATAAGAAGACCAAGGCCCACGACCAATAGATAAATGCGTCACTTAAATTTCCAAAAAGTTGAAGTCCCCAACCCACTACAAATGCCAACACTCCCCCCAAAGCTCGTGCCCGACCAGAATATCCCTGAAAACGTTGATTATCTAAAACCGCTTTCCGCAACATCTGTACTTCCTTCAACGCACTCCTTAACTGAAACGGATCCATAAGGGTTTGTGTACAACACCCGCTCAAAGATCCAGTTCAATTTATTTAACTCTGCAATGCAGAGTTAAGTCTCGACAAAGATTTCATCGTTAGCTTTCATCGCAGAATCAACTAACATCCTAAATCCAAATAATAACATAAATGAATCAAAGATACCTGATATCGTCTTTATCCGCTCTAGTAGTGTGCATTGGCATCCACAGTATTTTTGAATCAGCACCACATCTAACGCAGTCACTTCTCACAACACCTTCAGCCCACTTAGCGAGCATTCTAACCGGATCACCAATTCTAAAAACCCCCGAAGAAACATGGCTTCTAACCGTAACAATTGGATCGCCACAAATCGTAACCAACGCCTGTAGCGGTAGCGGATTCACCAGCCTAATTATCGGCCTCTTCATATGGCAGGCCTTAACGCTACGCCCAAGAGGAACGCGACTTATCATTACCACTCTGCTCATTTACCCGTTCGCGATCACAACCAACGCCTGCCGTATAACTCTCAGCAGCCTCGCCGCAGAGGTCAGTGAACGACTTTTCGGTCCAAGCACCCACGACATCGTTCATATGGGCTTAGGCACCTTCGTTTTCCTTTTCGCGATCATAGTCTTCAACCTCATTCTCACTTATGCCTACCGTAGCCAACGTATCCGCCACACCAGACAATCAGTCGACCTCACAGTCTAACCAGGATAACAACCTTCTAGGCTCCACGATTCGAGGACCAATTGCCCTCCTCCTTTTTTGGACGCTACCAATCACCATTCTGTCTATAATAAACACGCACAGTCACTGGCTCGTGTGGAGCGAAATGGACAAAGTCGACAAAGGTTGGGCGACAACCTGGATAGCACTTCTAGCACTCAACCTCATTGCTTCACTTCTAACCGTTCAAAGGCTGCATAAAACACAAAAAGCATTAACTTCACTTGGTGCGATCCTTCCTCTTTTCCTACAGATAGGACACCTCGTTCTCACGACACTCACCATCGATTTGTGGATGCCTGCCGGCGTTCAAGACTGGATGCTCCCGCCGGATAGAGTCCTCTTCCAACAATGGAGCTTATCAATGATCCCAGCCTTCTACGCCGCTCTCGTAGTAAGCGGTTTCAATTCAAACAAAGACAAGTCGACCGAACTCAAAACCACTTTAGCAATCGTCATTGGCGTCCCACTTATCTTCTTTTTAATATCTCAATTCATTTATGGCGTACGCTCCAGTGCACAAACGATCATCGTACCCATCTTCCTTTCTGCACTCGCCCTTGGTACTGTAGCCCTAGGTGTCAGCGTCTTACG